>JAYWGD010000084.1:0-8701 GCA_043778435.1 Myxococcales bacterium
GTGCATATTGCACACGTCTGGATTCGGCCTCTTGAAGGCGTTGCAATCCAATCGCAGTCTGGCCATCCAGCAGGTCGCAAATGGCTAGATCCATGGCAAATACGCTCACAAACGACTGCTCTCTCTTGGCGCTACCTACCGCTCTGCGAGCCTCGTCGGCATCCAGCTTTGCGAGCGCGGACGCATACAACGTTCTTGCCGCTCCGGTTTCTCCGAGCGCGCGTGCACTGTTGCCCATGTACCCCAAGACGCGTCCCTCGCCGAGATTGCTGCCAAGCGCCAAGTTGGGCGCCAGCATTCGCGTCCGCAAACCACCGAGCGATCGCAACGCTGTATCTGCGTGGTCTGCATCGAGCTTGGCAAAGTACTCGACGATCTCGGCACCCATCGCGGCCGCAGGCATCGCGGCCCGCTCAAAAAAATCACGGGCAGACGACGCCAGCAAACAGGCCGAGGCCGGCGCACCTCGGTGAATCTCCTGAACGGATGCAGCGAGCAAACACTCGGCCGTCAGGTCCTTTGCGTCTAGCGCGCGGCTTAACGCGAATCCAAGCTCCAAATCCGCCGAAGCCTGGTCCCATGCGCCCCGGCGCACAGACAAACGCCCACGGGCCACAATCTCACGGGCCACATGCAGAGGCGCTTCGGCTGGCAAAGGCGCGTGCAGCGACTGCAACATTCGTGCGGCTGGAGACTCCGACATCTGCGGAGGTATGCGCGATTTTGCCGAGGATGCACGGAGGAGGCGGCAAAAATCGTGGCCGCCTACCCTTTCCTCGCCGTACACTGCCGGCGTTTTGCATCGTTGTCTTGCCCTTGCTTCCGGCATTTTTGTTGCTCACTCGCAGGCGCACGCCACCGAAACGCGCGCGAGCGTTGTGCTCCACTACAGCGCGCTTGCAGCCTGTCCCGACGAGCAGAGCTTTAGGCGAAAGGTGGCCACAAGGCTCGGGTACGATCCCTTTGTTGCCGACGCGCCGCGAAACGTGACGGTAGACCTCGTCCCCAATGGCACGCGGCTGCGGGCGCGCGCCCGCGTGCAAACTCCTGGCAAGCCCGACGCCGAACGCGCCTTGGACGACAGCGTGGAGCACTGCGAGGCGCTGGCCGATGCGTTGGCCGCATCCGTGGCGATGGCGGTAGATCCACTGCGGGCTCTGGCGGCGCCGGCTACAAACCCAATCGCCGAACGCGTGCAGAACCCATCCATTCCAGTGGAAGCCCCTGCGCCGCGCGTCATCATCGTTCACGACGCACCACCTCCCAAACCGGGTCCACCGGTACGGTTTTTTGCTCAGGCTGCGATCACGGCCGGCTTTGGTGTGTTGCCCGGTGAGGGTTACAATGCAGAAGCGGGATTCGGCGCACAATACACCGATTTTTCCCTCACTGCCGAGGGGCGCGTGTCACAGCAGTGGGGGACCGAGACCTTGCTGTCAGGCTATCGCATCGATGCCACAGCCCTGTCGGCAGCCCTGGTGCCTTGTGCACACTACGGCATGTTGGTGGCTTGCGCCGTGGGTCGCGTAGGCGCCATGCAAGGCCGATCGCCGGATGTGACCACGCCAAGTTTGGGCAGCACCCAATTGGCCTCGCTCAGTGCACGCGCAGAGCTGGCATTGCCGCTGTCGCAAGCGTTCGCGTGGCGTGTACTCGGCGAAGCCGGCTTGCCTGTGGTGCGCACCAGCTTTGTGGTCAATGGCCGCCAAGTGTGGACCGCGCCAAGTGGCCAATTTGCTCTAGGCACAGGGCTGCGCGTCACATTCTGAGCGAGCGATTGCGCGGTGTGTGACGCGCTATTTTCGCCAGCTTATTTGCTGTCTGTTCAGTTTTTTTCGCGTCGAGCGTGACGGATTCATCCGGGCGGCCACAAGAGCCCTTGTATGAACACCTCACACACTCTTTCCACTGCGTTTTTCCCCGCGGCGCTCTTGTGCGCGCTGTCTTCCCTCTCGCCCGATGCCCAGGCCGCCGAGCCTGCCGCACGTAGCGACGCCACCGCGACCACGCGCTTGCACATCACCACCGATTGGGGCCAGGGCGAGCTGATTCAACACCTGGGCACTAGCTACGGCACGGGCTACGTGGGAGGACGCTCAGCCTCCGTCACAACCTTTCACATGCAACGCCTGTGTCGTTTGCCATGCGACGTGGATGTTGCCACAGAGGGAAACTACTACGTCGACGCACCGGGAATGCTAGCGCGTCAGATCGCGATCCCCGCGGGCGCTTTGCAGCTCGACGCAAAGGTGCACGGGGCCTCGCAAGCGCCTCTGACTTTGTCCCTCGTAGCCGTCTACATCGGTGGCATCGCTGCCATCGCCGGCGGTGTTGCGTGGGCTGCAGGGGTTGCTGATCCGACGACCGAGACGAAGTACATTGGAGGATCGGGCGCCAACGCCCAATGGGGCCCCGTCACCACCCCTAGCAAATATGAAACGCTGGTTCCCGCGGTGACCATCGCGGGATCGGGTGTGCTCGTCGCCGGCATCGCGGGTCTCATCTTTTTTCCGCGCACTCACGTCGAGGCTAGCGATGGAGGCCGCCTCGATGCACGCGCGCGACCTTCGCAAAAAGGCATCGGCGTATCTCCTCAGGGATTCACCGTTTAAGCGACTGCATCGGTGATGTTTCCCGCCTCTGCCGCCTTGATGTACGCTCCACGCCGTGCGAGTGCAGCGTGCCTCTTCGATCCCAATTTCTCTTTCGTGCATCATGCATGGATCGGGGTTGCGCGCATGAGTGCGGCGGTGCTTGCTTCTGAGTTTCGCGCGCTGTTCGACGCAGAATTCGGATTTGTGTGTCGCACGCTGCGTCGCCTTGGCGTTCGGGAAGCGGATGTTTGCGATGTAGCCCAAGAGCTCTTTGTGACTGCCCACAATGGCTACGGAGAGTTTGACAAGACGCGCAGCGCGCGGGCGTGGCTCTTTGGCTACGCCCGCGGCTATGCCTCCAATTACCGCAAGCTGGGCTGGCATCAGGGGCGCGAACTCGACGATCAATTGCCGCGCTCCAGCCCTCGAATCGGCGATCGCATGGATGCTCGGGCGCGCGTGGCCATGGGTCTGGCTGCGCTCGACGACGACAAGAAAACTGTTTTGATTTTGCACGATATGGAGGGTATCGCGGCGCCCGAAATTGCGGAGACCTTGGGCCTGCCTCTTAACACCGTCTACTCGCGCATTCGGATGGCGCGCGATGCTTTTAAGCTGGCGCTGGAAGGAGCCCACGCATGAACGACATCACGAGCTTGCCGCCGCTTGATGCCGCGCTTGCGGCGCTGTTTGCCGACGAGGCCAAAGAGAATGTGGTGAGCGATCACGCGCGCGTCACGGTGTTGCGAGGCTTGGAGCATGCACTCCTCTTGGCGCCTGCTGTGGCCGCGAGCACAGGACTTGGCGCAACGGTGGGCGCGGCCACGGCCACGGCCGCCACAGGCAGCGCCGCCATGACGGCGGGCGCGGGAGGCTTCACCGCGAAGGCCGTTGTGGGCATTGCCGCAGTCGCGTTTGGCGCGGGCTCTCTAGGCACCCACACGCTCGAAACCCGTGTCGCCCCGCGCTTCTCAGAACGCGTGCAAAACGCACCTATCGCACCCGCCACGGAGCCCACGCCTGCGGCCACGCAAGACGCGGGAGCCGAGAGCGATGCGGGCGCCGATGCAACGCCAGATGCATCTCCCATCCCACTCGCCAAGGTCGCCGCCAACACCGCGGCGCCATCGGGTATCAGCGTCATCTCTACCCTTGCCGCCGAGCGTGAAGTGCTCGACGTGGGCCGCGCGGCTCTCGCTCGTGGCCGTGCGAAAGACGCACTCGAAGCTGCAAAAAATCACGCCAAACAGTTTCCAAGCGGTCAGCTTGTGGAGGAGCGCGAAGTGCTCGCCATTCAGGCGCTGCGTCTGCAAGGCAGTAAGACAGAGGCGAGTGCGCGTGCCGCGGCCTTCGTGAAACGCTATCCGAGCAGCATCTATGCCTCGGCGCTAGAAGAGCCCAAGGAGTAAGAGGAAGTTCAGTTGCCGACTTCCGTCTGATAGCGCTGCCACAGTTGTGCTTTGGTGTAGTGCGTCTGCCCGTAGCGGCTTGGCGGTAGCGATGCCCACTCGTAGGAGAGCTTGTCGAGTACCGATGCAAACTCCACGCTTGTGAGCGCTCGGCCGATAGGCAAGGTCACATTCCGACGTTTCATCAACGTCACGACCCCGCGGGTTTGATTTTCTGGCTTGAAGGTCGGTCGCTTCAAACTGGTCCAGGTCTTGTACAAAAACGGGTAGCAACCAGCGGCGGTGGCGCAGAGACCACCGGAGCAGTTGCTTTGGTTGTGATGATAGATGCATTTTACAATCGTATGTCCGGTGGACATCACATTGCAGCCGCTGGCCCCCAGCTGTTCGGTGACCTCAGCGTAGGCGATGAGATCCAAAAAGGATTGCTCCGCCGCACCCAGCACGCGCGCTGCACGCGATGGCGAACACACATCGAACGGCGCCACTTTGCATCCGCAAACTTTAAAGCGTGCGTCCCAAACATTGGATGCATCATGCCTTGTGCTTCTCGAAGCGCAACGATGACCCTGAATCATAGAGTGCGCTTTACTCGGAAAACGGCTTACTGAGCGGCTCAGCCACCCAACAATACGAGCGCTTCATCGACCGCGCTGAGTGCTTCTTTTTGCAGCTCAAGATCGAAGGCGTCTTCCAATTTGCGCGCCTGCGTCCTGGTCACAAACCGCATCAACGCAGCCTTTGCCGGAGCATACTTTTGTTTGCCTAGCTCTTGCACCATCCGCGTCTCGTGATGCAGCTCGTACGTGCCTCCGTCGAGCGCGCGCAAAAGCGCGGCGCGCGCATCAACATTGCCCGTAGCGCCCATCTCGCCCAATGCATCGATGCCTGTGGCTATGTTGCCCCCAGCGCCACGCAGATCGCGGCTCTCGGCGCGCTGACGCTCCGACAAGAGCATTCGCTCGAGCTTGAACGCGGCCTGCGCCTTGATGCTTGGCGCGGCGTCTTTGCTAAGACGCGCAATGCCCATGATCACGGCGGGTGCGGCTTCCAGATCTTTGACGACATCGATGGCAAGCAAGTTGGACAACTTGTTCGAATCACCTTGAGCGACCCAGGCTTCCACCGCTTCTCGCTGACTCGGTGGGCCATCCTCGTCGACGGCGGCACTGTCGGGCGCAGTTACCCGCAATGGCGGAGAAGTCGCGGGAGCCTGGCGAACGGGTTCCGCGTGATCTTCCAACGCAACGACAAGATCAGGCTTTGTGCCCAGGCCCTGCACCCGGGTGACTCGACGATCGTACGCACTTCCCCACGCCACAAAGCCACCGGCTACAGCCACGATTGCTGCACTCGCCGCCCACGCAACTCGATTCAAGGGCAGCGAATCTCGCTGCAGTATACAGCGCGAAGAGCACTGCGGCTCTTCAGAGGCTGACCATAACGTCCGGGCGGAAGTGAGGCCCACTCGTAAGACACCTTGTCGAGCACGTTGCGAAACTCGGTTGCCGTCATGGCACGACCTGCAGGCACAGAGGCGCGGCGACGTGCCATCAACTTGACGGCGCCGCGGTCCTGATTTTCGGGTTTAAAGGACGGCAACTTGAGGGAATTCCAGGTGCGCGTAAGAAACTGGTAGCGGCCCGATGCGGTGGAGCAATAGCGACCCGCGCAAATACGACGGTTGGGGTGGCTACTGCAGTCACTGATCTTACGATGCGAAAAAAGCACGTTGTAGCCGTCGTTCTCGCCGTCATTGCGTGTCCCTTCGGCAAAGGCGATGGCATCGAGAAAAGCACGCTGCTCAGGACTTACAGCACCATCCGCGCGGCTGGGCGCGCAGGACCCTCCCACACGCTCGCTGTCCGCCGAGAAGTTCCAACCGTCGCCCAAGCCCTCTTCACCCGCGCCGGTTACCACATCCCGCGTGGCGTCTACATCCACATCCGCAGACTCACTTGCACACCCAGCGCTGACACTTGCCACCATCACAACCAACACAGCACGAAGAAGAAAGGCGGGCAGGGAGGCTGTCGCAATGTTCATACTGGAACTCCTAGCACCCAAATCCAAACGCGCAAGGATTGCGTTCACCTACCGCAGACGTGACGGGATTGCGGCGATTGCGCCTTGTGCTTTCCCCTTTCCGGCCTACTTCGGCTAAGAGCCGCTCGCACCATGACCGATGCCGCCGCGCCCCAAAACCTGTCCCTTGATGCGTCCCTGGAAGCCCTCCGCGTGAGCCATACAGCGCGTTTTGCCGAGGCCACGACGGAGATTGCATTGCGTGACGAAAACGCCAAGATCTTGGGCAAGAAGGGCGAGCTCACGGCCCTTCTGAAAGACATGGGCAAGCTGTCTCCGGACGAGCGACGCGCTGTGGGCGAGAAAGTCAATGTGGTGAAACGCGAGGTGGAGGAGGCCTTCGAGGCCAGGCTCAACTCGCTCCACAAGGAGGCGCGCGACGCGGACCTTCACGCTGCCCCTTTCGACCTGACCTTACCGGCAAGAATGCCATGGCCCGACGGCACAAAACATCCACTTCGACAGGTGCGAGAAGAAGTCATCAGCATCTTCCGCGGCATGGGGTTTGGCGTGCACGACGGCCCCGAGGTGGAGCGCGAGGACTACAACTTTGGCAAGCTAGGCTTTCCGCCGGACCACCCCGCCACCGACATGCAAGACAGCTTTCGCACCACTGCGGGCCACTTGCTGCGCACCCACACAAGCAACGTGCAAGTGCGTGCCATGTTGGGCCAAAAGCCGCCTTTCGCCTTCATCGCGCCGGGCGCTGTGTATCGCCGCGACGATGACGCCACGCACTCGCCTATGTTTCATCAGCTCGAGGCCTTTATGGTCGCCAAAGATGTCAGCCTGTCGCACCTCAAGGGCGTGCTCCAGGAGTTCGTCGAGCGCTTTTATGGCCCAGGCACAGGCATCCGGTTGCGCCCCAGCTACTTCCCCTTTGTGGAGCCCGGAGCCGAGGTCGACATTCAGTGCGTGTTTTGCAAAACCGCGAGTGGTTCGAATGCAGGATGCAACCTTTGCAAACACACCGGATGGATCGAGGTTTTGGGATGCGGAATGATTCACCCCGTGGTGTTCGAGAACTGCGGCCTGGACCCGCAAGCGTGGTCGGGATTTGCTCTCGGGATGGGCATCGAGCGTTTGGCCATGCTGCGCTACGGCGTGCCAAATATCAGGTTGTTCTTTGAAAACGACCCACGCTTTTTGAGCCAGTTCTGAGCACCGACGGAGAGACAAGAAAATGAAAGCATCCATCCTCTGGCTACGTGAACTGCTTCCTCAGCTCACAGAATCCCCCATCGAGATTGCAGCGCGCCTGACGCACGCAGGGCTCGAAGTCGAAGGCATTGAACACTACGGCGAAGCCTGTGCCCACTGCATCCTTGTGGAGGTGCTTGCTCTTGAGCCGCACCCTACGAAGTCGGGCTTGCGCTTGGTCACGCTGAACACCGGTGTGGCGGGCGCTCAGCGTGTGGTGTGCGGCGCCAACAATGTACCCGAGCCGGGAGGCATGGTGGTGCTTGCGCCCCTCGGCACTGTGTTGCCCGCCGTGGGCATGACCATGGAGCCGCGCGCCATTGGCGGCGTGGAGAGTTGCGGCATGCTCTGCAGTGAACGAGAATTGGGGCTCCGCGACGAGAGCGAGGGCATCTTGGTCTTCGCGCCAGGCTTTGCTGCACCAGGGACGCCTTTTGCGAAGGCACTGCCCGAGAGCTGCGACACGGTGCTTGAGATCAACGTGACGCCCAATCGCCCCGACGCTCTTGGCCATGTAGGTATCGCGCGCGAACTCTCTGCAATCTGCAACTTTATATATACACCGCCCAAGGCGGATTCGCCCGGCGAATCGACTTGTGATCTCAAGATCGTGATCGAAGACGGGGCACGCTGCCAGAGCTTCGCCATCGCCACCGTGACAGGCGCCAAGGTGGGGCCTTCGCCTCTCAGTGCACAATACAGGCTTCGCAAACTGGGCGTGCGACCGATCTCGAACATGGTCGACATCACCAATTTGGTAATGCTCGAATTTGGTCACCCCATGCATGCCTTCGACCGCGCCAAGCTTGGCGGCGACAGCATCACCGTTCGCCAGGCGCAAGCAGGCGAAGCGCTGCTGGGCTTGGACAAAGTCGCGCGCACACTCGTGGCGGATGACACCGTGGTCGCGAGCAAAAATGGTGCTCTGTCTCTTGCCGGCGTGATGGGCGGCGAGCCTAGCGGTGTGTCCGAAATCACGACCGATGTGGTGTTCGAAGTCGCCAACTTTGCGCCCTCCGCCGTGCGCCGCAGCAGCAAGCGCTATGGCTTGCACACCGAATCCAGCCATCGCTTTGAGCGCGGCGTGGACCCCACCGACGTGGCCACGGTGATGGCGCGCGCCACGCAGCTTGCAAGCCAAATGGCTGGCGCAACCATCACATGTGCACTTTGCAACCATGTGAAGCAAGCCTATGAGGCGCCCGTCGTTCGCCTGCGCGAAGCGCGCGTGACTTCGCTTGTGGGCGCCTCCATTCCGTGGGCCGATGCCGTGGCCTCGCTCAAGCGTTTGGGTTTTGAGATCGCCTCCGAGCAGTCGGGCGAAGTCACGGTGCGCGTGCCCGGGCATCGCCCGGATGTGCGCCGCGAAGAAGACTTGGTCGAAGAGGTTGTGCGGCTCTACGGCATCGACAA
>JAYWGD010000085.1:0-2952 GCA_043778435.1 Myxococcales bacterium
ATGTTTGGGTGAGGCCCATGCGACGTGCATTCGACGAGCGAATTCGCAGACAAGTCCAAGTTGCACCTCTGTGGAATTTTCGCCTGAAACCTCTGACCACGTACGGCTCAGGCTCAGGAGATCGGGACATGAGCCAAAAGCTCGTCGAGCTCGAGGCTCGCTCACTCTCGCGAGCCTCATCAACAGCTCCAAATCGGACAGCGCGCGCGGGCAGCTTTGACGCAACACATCGGTACGTAGGCTCATGGTGCATACGCTCATGCACGCTGCGGACCAACAATGCCCAATGCGAGACTTCTAACGCCGCGGCGGTGTCCAAGACGGCAAGTAGCCGTCCGCGGCCATCTGTTCGGCAGACGTTCTCAAGCGCGCCAGAAGCTCACGATGAAGCGACGGCGCCGCGGCGACAACACCACGATGCCGCAAGTTGTGCGCCGCCGCGTAGGAAAGCGGCTCGCCAAATGCATCGGTGATGTAGATACCTAAATTGCGCAAAATCGCTTCGCCAGCTGCAGAGTCCCATGCGTACCCGCCGCCTACAGGCTGCACAAACGCTTGCGCGCGGTTCGTCGCAACGGCCATCAATTTGGTGCCCATACCGCCTACCCGACGCACCTCGCGTGCACCCAAGGAATCGACCAACTGACCGATACGCCCGCCACTTCGACTGCGCGAAACGACAAGCACGCTTTGCTCCAAACGTTGGTGTGGTGGAGGCTCTATTCTGCTCGCGCCATCCTGCGTCTCCAGGAATGCGCCCTCGGGCGAAGCGAACACCATGAGGTTTTTCGCAGGCTCGTAGACCACGCCCCAGGTAGGCACGCCACGCTCGACGGCTCCCACCATCACAGCGAAATCGTCGCCACCTGCAACGAAATCACGCGTACCATCGATGGGGTCCAAGAAGAGTGTTAGGCCCTCGGGCCGCCAGTCGGTGACGTGATTGGCGCTCTCTTCGGCCACGATCCCCGCGCTCGGGAACAAGCTTTTGAGCGATGTCACAAGCTGCTCATTGGCGAGCTCGTCGGCGTGGGTGACAGGGTCTCCCGGCGACTTCTCGCGCACCCGAAGCCCAGCCGCGCGCTCACGCACAACCATGGCGCCGACGTCGCGCACAAGAGCCAAGACCTCACGCATCTCGCTCACGGAGCGAGACCGGTCTTGTCGAGCGCGCGCCACAATTCGCGTACAGATGAGTCACTCAAATAGGTAGGCCCTGCGCCAGCTCCGCGCACGAGTTCTTCGAGTTGTGCGACCGTGCGAGGAGCCAACAAGGCGGAGCTCACGATCTCTTGCGACAAGGAAAATCGCACGGCTGCATCGCGTAACGAGGCCACGTGCCCTCGCACCAAAAAACGAAGCGCATCCAGCTGCGTGAGGCGTGTATCAAGCTCGTGGCGTTGCCAACGCTCGGCGCGATGGTCACCATCGTCGAAGGAGCGCCCACGCATCCACGTGCCTGAAAGCAATCCGTACGCAAGCACACTCCGAACAATAAGCCCGGCGCGCTCGAGCGAGACATCTCCGGCAACGCCTTCGAACACATCGAGGTACGTAAGATTGTAGGGCACAGTCACCACGGAAGCTCCCGCTCGAAGCGCTGCTCGCGCGACTGCAGCAGAGCCCGCAGCCACTCCGGCGTGCGCGACCTTTCCCTCTGCGCGAAGAGCACCCAGCACATCCAGGGCTCCCGATTGCAAGTCCTCGGCACTTGGATGATGCAACATACACACATCGAGGCAATCGCGAGTCTGACGCGCAAGCGATGCATCTACACGCGCTCGCAAAAATTCTGGTGTGAACTTTCGCGTCGGAGGAGCGGTGCTCAGATCCACGCCAATGCGTGTCACGAGCGTTGCCTCTTTGGGCAACCACGCGCCCAGTAAGACCTCCGCATGGCCCGCGCCATAAGCATCGCTCACATCGAACAAGGTGATGCCCATGTCGAGGGCGCGCATGACCACGGCGCGCGCTGTAGACTCGTCTACGGCGCCATAGCCCACACCCAAAAGCCCCCACGTGCCCAAGCCCATCTCGGACACTGGCACCCCCGTTTTCCCGAGCAAGCGCTGACGCATGGCTATTGTCTCCATGTGCGGCGCGTGGCGCTCTGGGCTTGCGCGTGTTCGCGCTGCGCGGTGACGACGGCCCCATAAGTGGTTGGAACGCGCGGGTCCTGAGTCATCTTGAACCAGACGCGCAAGGCAGCTTCGGCATCGTCGCTGGCGCGGTGTGCATTGGCAAGCTCAATCCCCAAAAGCGCTGCAATATCGCTGAGTTTTTTGGACTTTTCCGACGCGTACAAGTGCCTCGCCCACACCAGAGGGTCAAGCCACTGGATGTCACGCCCAAACGCTGAAGTCTTCTCTTCCCCCGCACGTTGAAACTCCGCCAGCACAAAGCCCTTGTCGAAGTCCGCGTTGTACGCCGCAGGCCACGCGCCCTCGAGCGCGGCTGCAATCTCGACCGCGACTTCTGCAAAACTCGGTTTGTCTTTCACGTCGGCATCGGTGATCCCGTGCACGGCGGTGGAGGCCGCTGGAATTGGTTTGCCAGGGTTGATGAGCCAATTGTGGCGACTCACGATCTCGCCACCAATGGCACGCACAATGCCCAACTCGATGACGCGCTCCGCAGTCGCATCAAAGCCTGTGGTCTCGACGTCGAGAAGAGCAATGGGCATCGCCGCAATCTCGTTGTCGGGCGACCATTGGCTCGCCAAGCCACGCACTTGGCTGCGAAGCAAGTGAGCGATGCCGGGGTAGTGCTTCCCGGTGGGGAAGCAGCCGCAGCCATCGTCGTCGTACCTCACTTGTGTGCCGACGAACCCAGCGACGCAGGCTTGGCACCAGGCGACTTGGTGCTAGGTGGCGGGGCGACACCGGCGTCGCTGGGGCCCGTCAGCACGGTGTTCAGAGAGTCTTTGCCGAGCATCTTGAGATCCATGTTGAT
>JAYWGD010000086.1:0-2951 GCA_043778435.1 Myxococcales bacterium
GCACATTTTTGCTCTACTTTTGCTCTATTTTGCGCGATATTCAGCGAGCCCCACTCGGCCCGACTCAGGAGAACATTCTCAACGGCAGTCATCGTGGGCACCAGCGCCGAATGCTGAAACACCATGCGTAAACCTGCACGTAGACTCGCGCTTACGGACCAATGCGCGCGCGTCTCACGACCCAATGTGATTTGCCCGGTAGAGATAGGAACAAGGCCGGCCGCCGCCTTCATCAAGCTGCTTTTGCCGGCTCCATTTTCTCCCACCAATGCGTGGATCTGGCCGGTCTCAAAGCTTACGGAAACCCCATCGAGGACGAGAGCATTTCCGTACCGTAGCTCGATGCCCTCGAAACGAAGCATCCGCTAAAGAACCTGCAGGGCCTTTGTCACGGCAGCGGCCGAGAGACTCACCACACCTACGGCCAACAAAACGAGACCGAGTGTGGGAGAGGATGCCGCGAGTGCCGCCGCGCCTACCACCAACAGGAGGCCACCAACACCCGCAAAAACGCTCGGCAAACGGGCACGAATCGAATGAGAAGCCGCACCACTTGGCTTGGACGTTTGAGTCTCGCCCGCAAGGCCTGCGGACCTTGCCGACAAATGGAAGGAGGCTCCCGTTGGGCTCGCCAGACGCGACGACCAAGTACCGGAGGGAGGCAATCCCACAGGCTGCGCCGATGCAGCCACCGCGCTTTGGGCCAGTAGGTTTGAGGTCACGGAAGCAGACACCGACATGGGTTTTGCAGGCGCAGCACCACGAGCGGAAACTGGCTTTGGAGGCGCGGGAGCCGGAGCAAGCACACGGGAGACGGGAGACGGGGGCGCGATGTCACGGGAAGTGACGGGCTGATCGTCCAAGGAGCCCGCACGCGGCAACACAGGCGCGTGAAAAGGACTTTGCGCCATCATCGTGGCGGCGTCGTCGTCGTCCTCGTTCATCGTGGGATGTTCGGAGTTCGCGCGACGTTTGCCGCCACTGCCCGCGCCCGTAGGGTCATCGTCATCGACGACGGTGGCCGCTTGGGTCAGCGAAAAGCGCAGGGCCGCAGCAAGCTCCGACATGGTCGCAAACCGCGCCTCGGGTTTTTTGGCCAAACAGCGCATCATCACGCGCTCCATGGCCGCCGGAAATGCAACACCAGGAACACGGCTGGTAAGGGGCGCGGCAGTCGCGTTCAGATGGTAGTCCACAATCTGCGGAACGCGCGTATCTGGGTATGGCGAAGCGCCGCTGAGCATGCGGTACAGGAGAATGCCAAGTGCATACACATCCGATCGAGCATCGGCAGGCTTGCCCAGAAACTGCTCCGGAGCCATGTATTCCACGGTACCAAGCAGCACCCCTGCACGCGTAAGCTGCGTGCCCTGATCGTTCGCTTTGGCGACGCCAAAATCCAGCACTTTTACAAAGGAGTCGTCTTCGCCGCGACGCACGAGCATGACGTTGGCAGGCTTGAGATCGCGATGAATGATCCCGTGCGCATGGGCGTGTGCGAGTGCATCGGCGATCTGCGCAGCAACATGTACGGCGAGTGCGGGCTCGAAGCGCCCCTTCGCACGAAGGCGCTGCGAAAGAGCGTCACCTTCCAACCGCTCCATGACGAAGAACAAGTCGCCTTCATCGCCGCGTCCCAAATCGAACACGTTCACAATGTTGGGGTGCTGAATCTTGGCCGTTGTTTTGGCCTCTCGCAGAAAACGCTCGACGACTTCTTCGTCTACACCCGGATCGGGCGAAATCAGTTTGACGGCCACGGCACGCGTCATGAGCTGGTCCATGCCTCCGTAGACCACGCCCATTCCGCCCTGCCCCAGCTTCACTTCAAGAGTATATCGCCCAGCGAGCACGCGGGGCAGAGGCTGCTCCGCGTTGCTCAAGCGTGGCCTCCATCCGATGCAATGCTCACCACCACGGCCGTAATGTTGTCTCGCCCGCCCCGCTCGTTGGCCCACTTTACCAGTTGCACAGCACCCGCTTCGGGACCCAAGGCGAGCGCTGCCGCAAGCTCATCCGAGCGATCTACATAGCCATGCAAACCATCGCTGCAGACGAGAAACGAATCGCCCGTCCCCACATCAACAATGCGCGTGTCCACTTCGACATAGTCCTTGGACCCGACGGCCCTCGTGATCACATTGTTTGGCAATTTGCGCGCATCTGCAGCGCTTACAAGCCCGTGTTTTACCTGCCAAGCAAGCAACGTGTGGTCCTCCGTGAGCTGCTCCACCATACCGCGACGAGCACGATAAATACGGCTGTCCCCCACCTGTGCGGTAACTGCAATACCGTCATCGATGAGGAGCGCCGACAAGGTGCACCCCATGCCCGACTTGTCGCGATCCATGCTCGCGATCACATGCACCATGTAGGTCGCAGCTTGGGCCGCGCTTTCCATAAGCCTGCACAATGCACGTACATAGTCCGCGCGCGATGGCCAGCTTTTGGCCTGTAGCTCTGGCAACCCCCGCTTGACCATTCCGTACACCGAATCCACAGCCTGCTCGGCGGCAACTTCACCTGCTGCATGCCCGCCCATTCCATCGGCCACGACATAGAGGCCAAGCGCGTTGTCCACGAAGTAAGCATCCTCGTTGGATTTGCGCTTTCGCCCAACGTCCGTCAGGCCATGAGAGATACGAGTGTACACCGGCGCTACAGTACCCGTACTTTGTTGCAAGACTCAACCTTCCCTGCATACGGCGAAGCGCACTTCATGAAGTATTTATGCCAACGCAGGCTCTAACGTTCAGGATGCAGGCCATGTCACGGCAAGCGCGGCGCCATCCATCACGAGCTGCCCGAGCACGTCGTAGAGTTCCAAATCCGGTTGGCGTACGTCGCGCCAGGCCTCACTTCCCTCGGCTTGGGCAAAGTGCCACGCGGTCGCGCCATACGCGAGCCACAATTGCCGCGTCGGCTTTTGCGTGTTGAGCACGCATTTGCTC
>JAYWGD010000087.1:0-2935 GCA_043778435.1 Myxococcales bacterium
TGTAGCTCCATGAGCATCTGAGCTCAGTACAGGAGCCCGATGGG
Organism: Myxococcales bacterium; assembly: GCA_043778435.1. Lineage (GTDB taxonomy): Bacteria > Myxococcota_A > Polyangia > Polyangiales > Polyangiaceae > JAAFHJ01. Next base: position 45 of record JAYWGD010000087.1, read on the forward strand.
TCCTTCACCCCAAGGAACGAGCCGGTGTTGCCTTCGCTGCGAGGACTGACCCCCAGTGCCAGGGCTGACGTGCGCCCTCCGAGCTCACGGGCGATGCGATTGTCTAGGGACTCCCCATAGACTTTGAGAGTCCCACGTCCTTCTGGATCGCTCTCCCAAGGGCTGGGATCGACGCGCGCACCCGTAAACATTTGCACGATGCCACACCGATGGCCCCAATCAATAAAGGGATGGGCAAGACCATTGAGCAGCGTTGCACGCTTCCAATACTTGGTGCCAAGCTCCCCGCTGCTGCGCACACTGGGGTCCGGACAATTCGCATCCGAAAGTAAGGTGCCTTTTGCAAGGTCAGGCCAAAAGAGTTCAGGACACCCACGAAGAAGCTGACGCCCGCGTTGGGCGACACCGGTGGGCTTGCGATAGAAAAGCGCGTAGGGGGGAACCGAGGCAGCAGGATCGGCTTGCGCCACTTTAGGCAACAGACCTTCGAGCAGCGGAAGCGCCATCACAACGCCGCCGGAGCCAACTAAAAATTGTCGTCGATGCATCTTTCGTTCTCCCTTAGAATTCATTCTTGCGTACGCGGAACAGGTCACTCACGACAAATGCACGCACAATGTCTCTCACTTTAGCGCCTGCCTGCGATTGGCTTGCAACGACCTTCACGACGGCATCTTCACCCTTTGAGGTGTGACGGCCAATCAAATAGCGCGCCCACTCGCCCGCGTAGCAGCTGTGAGAGGCCTCGGATTCTGCAACCTTAGAAAGCAAGTCTGTCGCATCTTTGAACTCACCGAAAGGCTCCAACTTGCCGGCGCTGTCCACAGGCTCGTCGTTTTCCCTCGTGCGGAAAATACCTGCTGCGTCGTAAGACTCAAATGCGTAGCCGAGGGGGCCCATCGCTCCGGGCTCGTCTCGGCCATTGCCATGGCAACCGGCACCGCACCCCTTGGTTTTCGCCTCGGTACGCTTCCGGTTGGTGCGCTCCATGCCACTGTCGAAGTTGATAAGAATCTGCTTTGACGGCGGTGGCACACGAATGCACGCGACGCTTTCGACCATGAATTGTCCGCGCCGGATGCTCGAAGGATTCACCCCATTGCTGTAATATGCAAGCAATCCTGCACGGGTCGGAAAGCCCGCCCGCTGCCCCTCAGGCAAGCTCACCTTGGCCCACTTGGCAGGGTCCGTGAGCTCCGGCGTGGCGGCGTTTGGCACATCATACAACTTCGCAAGGTTCTGATTAACGAACGCCGTGCGCGAGGTGAGCAGCGCTTTCCAGCCTCCGCCCTCGGCCCCCGCGACCACTACATGCTTTACAAAGCGTGCGAGTTCTTCGGCCATGTCCACGCCCATCCCTGCATAGGCCTTGGGAAAGGCATTTGAATCGCGCGCAATGGCGCGAATCTTTTCCAGTCCGAAAACACTGGCGTGAAAGCGCTCTAGCACGGCGTCCGCCTTCGGGTCTTTCAGCATGGCGTCGACCACGGCCTCGAAACTCTGTTGGCTGTCCAAGTCGCCTTTTTCAGCTTGGTCTAAGAGCGCGTCCGTGGGGCCACTATTCCACAATGCGAATGCTATTTTCGACGCCAGTTCGGTTCCGCGAATGCGTGCGGTGGCCCCGTCGCCGTCGCCAAACTCGCTGCGGTACACAAAGTCAGGGCTCTGAAATATGGATGAAACCAAGCGTGAAAGCGCGAACTTTGGTGCATCGGCGCCTGGGTCCGCTTGGGCCAACGACGCATCGTACAGAGCCATGAACTCGCTTAGCTCGGAGGCATCAAGCGTGCGCCGAAACGCGCGCCTCGACACGGATTTCAGCAGTGCCAAAGCCCCATCTTTGCCGGGCGCTCCACCCGTCAACTTCGAGAGCGAGGCCGTGTCAGCAGCCAAGCGTGCCGCGAGCTCGTCAGCCGCCCCGAGCAGTGCACTCGACTCCTCGGACCCGACCACGTACGACTCGTAAGCGGTATCAAAGCTTGCTGGCGAGCCCGGCAGCGCAGTGACATTTTTGACAAGTGCGTCGCTTCCCATCAGTGCATCGCGGGCAGCATTTTGCCACTGAGCGTTGCTCAGGCGAACCAAATGGGGGGTTGCCGCAAGGTCCAACTGCGTGGCGGGAGCGATGGTGTCGGCGGAGTTGGTGTCGGCCGAACCCGGGCCCTCCCCGCTGATGCCGCCGATACTTCCGATGCAGCCCGCCCCACACGCGACAAGAAGTAAAGCCAGGCTCCCGCGGATGCGCGCGTGTCCGAGTATGTTCATTGAGAAGCCTGGACCGAGAGTAAGCTTCGCGCAACTTATTATCAGGGCCGGCGCATTTTAATTTGGGTCGAACGCGAGTTTGAAAATGCTTCGTGCGTATTCGAGGTTCCGCATAGCTTTTTTGCTTCTGGCGACGATGCTTAGACCTGGTTGAGTCGTGTCCTTCTTGAAGAGGTTCAGGGCCATTTTTCGTAGGACACCGTAGTTCTTTGCGGCCTTGGCGATTCGGCAGGCGTCCTCTTTGAAGGTGACGTCGAGGACCCAGTGCAGATTGTTCTCGATGCTCCAGTGGGCTCGGATGAGCGCCCCGAAGCGCTTTGCGCTCACGTGTTCTGGGCTCAGGCTGCTGATGTAGTAGCGCGTCGCGAGGGTGATTTTGTCCTGGATGTGGCGCCCCGGCACAAGGCTCAAGCCCAGCACCGAGGCCTACAGCGCCGAAGAGGTCATTGAGGGCTGTGGGGACTTTCAAACCATCACGTGGAGAAACGGAACCAAGGGGCCCATGCAGGGAGACTTTGCACTCCTTCGCGTCAGGCCCGCGGATGGCCAAAAGGTCAAAGACAACGTTCGCCTGCCTGGCGATGAAACATGGCTCGTTTGCGAGCGACTCAGCAACAGCGTGAAAA
>JAYWGD010000088.1:0-2907 GCA_043778435.1 Myxococcales bacterium
CCCGGGCCTAAAGCTGTGACACACATCAGGCAGCGAGAAGCGTAGATGGGTGGCCTCGCCAGGCACAAAGGCCTCGGGCTGAGCCAAGCTGTTTCGAAACTTGCCGCGCATCACCTCGGCACGCACAAGCTCTTGGTAGCCGGCCATGGCCACATCGTGGCCGTCCAAGCTCTTGCTGTCGTCCGAATGTACGTCGATGAGCTTCACCACAAAGTCGCTGTCGGTACCCGATGTAGACACCCACAAGTCGGCCTCAAGAGCACCACACACCGCAACCTCTTCGGCGACGACGGCCGATGTGTAGGCAAGCACGTCCGGCCTACGCGAGGCGAAGCGCTGATCGGCGTTCATGTAATCGTTGCCACGTTGTGTGGTAGCCTTACCAATGTAGGGCACAGGCTTTGCGGGGTCGCTTGTGTACTCGTCGTAAGGTTTGCGCGCATCAGGCAACGCCGCCTGCGCCGCCTGTGCTGACAGCTTTCCACCTGGCAAAAGCCTCATCGAACCGCTTTTTGCGAGCGGCGGAGGCCATGCCGCAAACTCGCGCCAGGTGTTGCTTCCCGTCTCGAACACCGTGGCCTCGGCAAGCGGTGCGGCCGCCACGCCCTTAAGCGCCTGCTCAAAAAAGCGCAGCACCACATCCTCGTGGTAGCGCGCAGCCGTCTTGGCACCGAATGAAATGTCGCCCAGCCTTTCTCCATCACCGCCGCCTCGCGACCAGCCGCCATGCGTCCACGGGCCCATCAGCAAAGAGTTATGCGCGCCGGGGCTCTGACGCTCAAAGGACTTGTAGGTCTGTAGGGCTCCAAACAGGTCCTCGGCATCGTACCAGCCGCCCACCGTGAGCATTGCGGGCTTCACATCCTTGTAGAATGCACGCGGGTCGGCAGCTTGCCAATAAGCGTCGCGCGTGCCGTGCGCCACGACATCTTGCCAGAACGTGCGCGGCCCCCCCATATAGCGCTCGTCGGCGCCGGCAAGAGGACCCATGCCCAAAAAGAACGCATACAAGTCGGGCACGTTTCGCTCAAAGTCCCACGAACTTTTGACCGTAGGCACGGGGTGAGGCTTGCCAAAGTCGGCCGTAAAGTCGAACGCATCCGCAAGAAAAAAAGCACCGTTGTGGTGAAAATCGTCGCCTGCAAACCACTCCGTGACAGGGGCCTCCGCCGATACCGCCTTCACGCCTGAATGCCCGCACACTGCAAGCTGCGCGGCATAAAAACCGGGGTAAGAAATCCCCCATGCACCAAGCCGTCCGTTGTTGTTGGGCACGTGCTTAAGTAGCCAGTCCACGCTGTCGTAGGCGTCGGTGGTTTCGTCGATCACCTTTGAGTCGCGACGGGTTTTGCTCGCGACGTCCGCGGACACCGGACGCACATCGACGAAGGTGCCTTCGGAGTTCATCTTGCCGCGCACATCTTGGTGCACGAATACATAGCCCCGACGAAGCAACGTCAGCGAAGGCGCAAAGTGCGCGGTCTCACGAGGCTCGCGCGGGTAGTTGTCACTGCCGTAAGGAGGCACGCCATACGGCGTGCGTGTCATGAGCAGAGGCCACGGATGTGAGCTGTCCTTAGGTACGTAGACCGCGGTGTGCAAATGCACTCCGTCGCGCATCGGCACCTTGTATTCGTACTTGGTGTAGAACTCACGTATTGCCGAGGCAACCTCTGCGCTATCCTTGAGCTCGCGCGCGATCAACAAGGGCGTGGCGGCCCTGCCGGCATGTGGCGCCGCAGGGCTCGCCGCAAGTGCGCTGGGCGCGCATGCCCCAAGCTGCGAGATCATCAAACCGCAAGCAATTCGCCTAACCGCGGGCATCGTCATGCCACGCAGTTAGGCGAACAAGGTGCGCGATGCAATGAGCTCGCACGGATGGGCTTCAGAACAAGTGAACGCTACAGTTCTCGTATGGAGCCATTGGGCGCGACGATGTATATTTTGCCTGTGGTCCCCATTCCAGAGTGAGGGCGAGCCACGTTGCTCAAGACGATTTGTCGGATGCCCGCTGCCTCTAGCTCCGCCTTCTGAGCTGCTGACACGTCAGGGTCTAAACGCGGTTCAAAAGCAAAGTCCTCGGAGAAGGCGTGGTGACCAGGCAGGAAGGTCTGGGCCCACGCACTCTTGAGCACGATGGTCTGTGCAGTCAGCCCCGCGAGTGTGGTGCTCTCGAACTTGGCAAGCGATGAGGTCTTGTCGAAGGCAGTTTGGGGCAGTGTGGAGAAAAATGGGTGTAATGCGCACCTTCCCCTTCTCGAGCGTCAGACTTTGCACATCGGTCGCCGCTTCACCCAGTTTGGAGCAAGCTCCGAACCAAGCGTGATCAATCTTGGTGTGAGGCGATTCGTCAGATCCAGGCGTGGACACGGACGAAGCGTACTTCATCTGCACCATCGCAGGCAGATCACTCGCGACCATCACGGGGCCGTCATAGACACCAACGACTTCCGGAATTCGTGGCATCAAACCTCGTGTGCCTCCTGGCACCGTCCAGCGGTCGAACAATCCGCCGCCAACGCTCGTTGTGTCTTCGTGTGTGAAGCCAGCCCGCGCGGACGGAACATCAGACACTGCAAACAGAGCCCCATCGCCGAAATAGCTCTCGCTCAGATTCGCCACCACTGAAGACTTACGCGCCGCAGCGCTCAGCTGGCCTGGACGAAGCACCATGCCGAGCTCTGCTTTGAGCCGATGAAGCCCAAGCACGTGATTTCCCGTTCCCTCGCCTTGACCCGCGCAAAACGTTGGCGCCACTTTTTCGTTCAAAAGCACGGGGGTCACCAGGCGGTTGTCAGGCTTTGGGACTTCGCGAATCTGCTTGATGTCGAGCGCGCCGCCGGTGATCCACTTGTATTCCAAGTCGACCTCCAGGTCGCGATCGGTCGCGGCGTGGTCTTGCGCAAA
>JAYWGD010000089.1:0-2906 GCA_043778435.1 Myxococcales bacterium
CAATACCGGAGCGCTCAATGATGTGCGTGGAAGATCGGTTCCATCCACGCGAAGTCGCACGCCAGGAATACTTTGGTAAGCCGCAAAGTCGAAGGCCACCAACTGCTTGCGTAGAGCCGCACGACGCTCCTTCGCAAGCTGCACACGTTCGGTCTGCTTTTGAGCCACCGCGCATGTATTGAGCTCGTCATAGTGGGCAAATGACTCGGCGGAATGGCCGATCGCATCCGTGCACTCTGCAAGGTTTACGATGACGCCGCATGCGTTTGGCGCAAGCCGATGACTGCGCTCATAGAGCCCGCAGGACTCGGCAACTTTGCCAGATTTGGCCAGTGCTTGGCCTTGCTCAAAAAGTGCACGCGCTTCTTCTGAGTCACCCGCGTACGCAGATGGCGCCGCGAGACAGAGAGAAAGAAGAGCAGAACAAGAAGCACGTCGAAGCAGTCGCATCAAACAAGCCTAAAGGCAAAAGCAGGCGCAGTTCAATCAAAGCTTCCGCCGCCACGCACCGTGCCATTTTGAGGCACCTTGACTACGGGAGGCTTCGGCTGCGCTGGCACCGTGGGTTGCCCCGTTTCAGGGGGCTTGGCATTGCCTGGGCGGGGCTGAGCGCGATGCACGACGACCGGAGTCGAGGCATCCGGCAGCGGAGGCGCAACCTGAGGGGCAGGCTCTGCGAGAAGGGCAACCGGAAGCACAGGCTCGGGCGGAGGTGGAACCAATAAGACCAGCGCTGGCGGCACGTCGACAACAGGGACCGCAGACGTGGTGAATAGATGCGCGCCCCATACACCGGCTGCAAACAGCACCAACAACACAGCTGCCGCGAGCAACCATCCTTGGCGAATCGGGCTGGGTGTGGGCTGCGTGGCTTCGTCCGCCGTTGACAAAGAGCGTGGAGCCAGAGACCCTGGAGTCAAGGATGGCGTCACTGCCGCCGCCCCCGCACGATGAGAGAGAGGGGCCAGAGAAGGCGCGAACCTAGCAACCACTGCGCGCGATCGCTCACCGCCAAACGGTGCCAGCAAGACCGCAAGCTCTTCGACCGTTTGAGGTCGGTGCGCGGGTGCTTTGGAAAGGCAGGCCGCCAAGATGTTCTCGACCGGAAGCGGCACTGCACGCACCGACGTGATGGGCGGCGCTTCGTCGGCAATGATGGAGGCCACAACCGCTGCCGGATGCTCACCGACGAAGGGGTGCTGGGCCGTGAGAAGCTCGTACATCACCACGCCCAACGCCCACACATCGGAGCGTGCATCGACCAGCTTGGCGCCGCGAATTTGCTCGGGCGACATGTAGTGCGGCGAGCCAAAGGCTTCTGTCGTTTGAGTCAGCACGCCCGACGAAGATGTGGGCGCCGTGGCAATTCCGAAGTCGAGCACTTTGAGGGTGGTGAGGCCGCGAGCATCCTTCGTCAGAAACAAATTGGAGGGCTTGATGTCACGATGCACAATGCCGCGCGCATGCGCCTCCGCAAGCGCATCACAAGCCTCCACCACACAGTCGATCACGTCCTCGACCAGCAGCGGGGTCTCGCTTTTTTTGAGTTGCTCTGAGAGGTCGCATCCCTCGAGATACTCGATCACCATGAACGGCGTGCCATCGGGCAAAATGCCAAAGTCGCTCACTTTGGCCACATGCGGGCTCTTCAGCGAAGCCGCCGCCTGCGCTTCACGCAAAAACCGCTCGCGCGCAACCGGCGAGGCCGCAATCTCCGCATAGGAAAACTTAATGGCCACGGGCGTGCCGAGTCGCAGGTGCTTCGCGCCCACGACCATGGCCATACCGCCTTGGCCAATCATGTGCGTCACCTCGTAGCGACCTTCGATGACATCTCCGATGGCCACGGCCGCGTCTTGATGGTTCTGCCCAAGCAGTGGCGTCTCGAGCGCCGCAATCCACAAGCGCAGCGCCTCTCCCGCGTCTCTGGGCCTGCGGCTCACATCGAGCGAGATCATTCTCTCGACCAAGTCCACGATGCCTGCGGGGACCAATGCGTGCTTGGCCTCCATCAGGGGTCGAAGCGCGCGGGCGTTACCCAACAAAACATTGCGCACCAAGTCCGAGGTGTCGCCGCTGCGAAACGGGTGCTGACCCGTCATGGCTTCGAACAACACCACCCCCGTAGCCCACACATCGGCGGCCGCGGTGATCTGCGTCTCACCCAGGAATTGCTCGGGCGACATGTATGCGAGGGTGCCGGGTTTGGCGCCCCGCTGGGTAAGCTGCAAAACCGTTCCGGTAAACGCATAAGACGCCTTGGCCACCCCGAAGTCGAGCACCTTGGCATGCCATCCGCCTCCGGCCGAGATGAAGATGTTGGAGGGCTTGATGTCGCGATGCACGATGCCCTCGCTGTGGGCGAGAGCAAGCGCCTGCAGTATGCACCGACCCAAATCGGCTACGACGTTGAAGGACAAATGCCCGGACGCTTTGAGTGCGTCCTGCAAGCTTTGACCTGACAAGCGCTCGAGCACCAACACGACAGCGTCGCAGGGAGAGGAGATGGCAAAGGCATCGTGCAACTCGACCACGTTGGGGTGCTTCAAGCGCGCCACGATCTGGGCCTCGCGCTGGGCGCGCTTCGCGGCCACGCTGCTCGCGACAGGCACAAACTTGAGCGCCACCTTGCGCCCTGTTGTGGTCTGCATCGCCTCCCACACCTGCGCCATCCCGCCCTCACCAATGAGAGACGTCAGCGTGTAACGTCCCTCAAGAATCAATCCCGCCTTCAAATTCTTAAGGGCAAGGGCTCCTTCACTGGAGGTTTCAAAATCTGGCGCAGTAGATTCGGACAAAGCGCAGGCACTGTATCGAGGAGATAGCGGGTGCGCCACATCGTTGCGAAACGCACGCAAAAATTTTCACACATCCACCTAAGGCAATGTTTTGTCGACCAAGAAGCA
>JAYWGD010000090.1:0-2886 GCA_043778435.1 Myxococcales bacterium
CTTGGGCGCACGCTGTAGCCACACCTTGGAAGGCGCGCCCATCGGTGGCCACGCGCGCGCGCGCAACGCGCTGCAAAGCACGGCATCAAGCTCGGCCGCATCACCGCCCTCGTAACCTGTGGACACATCAAAGCCCCAAATGCGATCGTCATGGCTCACCAAATGCTCGTACACGGCGTGACCGAATATCTGGATCTGTGATGACCCCGTTCGAAGCACACCGCCCTCGTCAAAAAGAGCCAGCGCATCTTGCTCTCGGCTGCGTACGGAGGGCAATGTCACGAAGTGCTCCGGCACACGCTCGCATGCCGCCTCGAACTGCCGCGTGGCCAGCGCGAACTTGGTTCGAGGCAACCACGCCCACACGCATGCGTTAAAAAAATCATGCCAGTTCTGCGCACGCGTGGGGATGCGCCCACCCAAACAGATCTGCGCATCGTACAGATCTGCGCGCGCGCGAAGCACACGCAACCTCCTGCGTTTTGGCGTGAGAATTTGCTCCTCAAAATGAGGAGCATCGTCACCCAATGCCTCCACCAAACGCGGACGCAAACGCGCATTCATCTGCGCGACACTGGGCCAATCAGCCTCGTGCTCGAAGCCCTTGAGCACGTGCGCGATGGGCGCAAATAGCTCTGAGCGCCATGCTTGCGGGTCCCAATCTTTGCGCGGAGTCAATGCCCTCATCGTCGGCTACAGCGCATCAACCTAGACAATACCTCGCCGTGCCGTCTACCGTTCTGCCTATGCCGTGCCGCCTCCATTCCAAATTGTCGCTGCCCTTCATGCTTTCCATTTCGCTGCTGCTCGCTGCATGTGCGGCCTCCTCCACCTCCACGGGTGTGCCACAGGGCAACACGACGCCCATCACCTCCGAGACGCTCAAAACAACCTACGCGGGCGACGCGACCTACTACGACGCCACCGGGGAAGGCTCCTGCGGCGGAGACCCGGTGTCCGATCTTCATGTCGCAGCGCTCGCTGCGCCAAGCTGGAACGCCGCTGCTTTTTGCGGTGCATGCGCCGACGTGAAGGGCCCCACTGGGAAGCACACCTTTGTGCGCATCGTCGACATGTGTCCCGAATGCCTCAACGCAAGTTTGGATATGGGGCGCCCTGCGTTTTCGGATCTCGACGAACTCTCAGTCGGACGCGTCCCCATCACATGGAGGCTCGCAAATTGCCCCGTAACAGGGCCGCTCAACTATTTCGTTGTGTCGGGCTCCAGCCAATATTGGATCGGTATTCGCGTCCGCAATCACCGCGTGCCGGTGGCCAGCCTAGAGCTCGAAGTCGGAGGCGCCTTCGTCAAGCTTGAGCGCAAGCAATGGAACGACTTTGTGCTTCCAAGCGGCACCAAAACAGACGGCGCGTTTCGTGTGCGCGCGACCTCGTGGGCCGGCGAGGTGCTGGTCGACACACTCCCCGGGCCACGTGCTTCAACTACCTTTCAGGGCGCGCAAAACTTCTCGCCCATGTGAGTGATGCGAACGGATCATTCACCCGCTTAGGCCCACTTGCAGGCTTCGGCAAAATCCAAGCGCGGCAAGCGTGGGTGGGTCTTGGTTGTGTCGGCATGGCCCAGATTGACCAAGAAATTGGCTCTCCACGTGGTGCCCTCAAAAAAGAGCTCGTTCACTTTGTCGGCGTTGAAGCCGCCCATGGGCCCAGCGTCCAGCCCTAGCGCGCGTGCAGCCATGATCAGGTAGGCGCCGCCCAGCGTGCCGGACTGCGTGGCGGTTGCAAGGATGCTGGCGTCGTTGCCTGCATACCAAGCGCGCGCATCCACGTGCGGCATCAGCTTGGGGAGCTTCTCGTAGAACTCCATGTCGTACGCTACGATCACCGTCACGGGCGCCGAAGTCGTCTTTTCCACGTTGCCCGCAGACACCGCTTGCAGCAACTTGGCTTTGCCCTCTGAAGTGCGCACAAAGACAAAGCGCGCGGGCCCGGAGTTGGCGCCTGTAGGGCCCATTTTCAGAACGTTGTAGAGCTGCTCAAGAAGCGCATCCGGGACAGCTTCAGGCAGAAAGCCATTGGCTGTGCGGGCGCCAAGAAAAAGGGTGGTCATGGCATCTGCGCTGATCGGAGTGGTCATCGCTCGAGCCTAGCATTGCCGCTTGAAATTGCGCCGCTCAAGCGCGCGTGAGCCATGAGAGCCGACTCCCCTCAACCGACAAAAGTCCAAAGCCGGCTTTCACCGGCTTTGGGGGACCTACGCGCCCTTAGGGGGGAGGGGGCGCGCAGATCCGAACCCCACTCGTCGTTATCAAAGGCCGCGCGATTGCACAATACTCATGAAGCCCGCTTCAGCACATTTTCCCAAGCATTCAAGCCAGCCTGACAACTGCCTCAGGATTCGAAGGACATGGCCTCGTACACCATGCGCAAACGCTGCTGCAACTCGTCGTTGTACGGCTCTTCTTGGGTTGCGGAGATCAGCGCAATTCGGGCTGCCTCGAGATTACCGTTGTCCAAGAACGCATCCGCTTTTTTTGCGAACACCTTCGCCCCCGCAGTGGACGCAATCTGCTCCAAAGTGCGGATGACCACCTTCTTCACGGGCGGCCGTTCGTTGGGATCCATTCGCAGCTTACCGGCTTGCAAGAACAAGTTGTACTTCGCACGCAGTGTGGGGTCAGCAACAATTCTGTAGGCCTCCACCACTCGCTTAAAGACCTCTCCCGCCCAATGCTGAGCCTCCGCGCTCTCCCCCCGATAAAGGTCAGGGTGGCAGTGCTCCGAGAGGCCATGAAATGCGGCTTTTACGACTGCAGGCTCTGCGTCCACCGCAACGCGCAAAATCCCGTAATACGAAACTGCGGCCATGGCTTTATGCCAGTTTTGCAAAACCTCTGGAGCGTGCACGCCTCAAGCTTAACGCCA
>JAYWGD010000091.1:0-8420 GCA_043778435.1 Myxococcales bacterium
TGTTGCCCATGCGCATGACTGCTCTTGCTCTCTTGGCGCTCTCCTACACTGGGTGCGGCGGTTCTTCTGCGCGCGCCAAGAGTGGCTACGGCGCACCTGCCACCGTGCCCATTGTGTACAGCGACAAGGAAATCGCCCCCGGGAAGCGCCTACCCCTGCCGCTCATCGAGGTCGAACTTGCGGGCAAGAAAACGCTCGCCATTTTGGACACAGGCGCCGAGGTCAGTGTGATGTCGCACTCGCACGCCGCGGCCATTCCCGAAGTCACAAGCGGCGCCGCCCCGCCCATTGGCTACGACTCTGGTGGCAAGCGCGTCGCCATGCGACGCGTGGGCAATGTGAAGGTCCGCATCGCGGGACTGGGCGAGCTGGCCCTGCCCGACGTGGTGCGCTCCGACTTGCCAGGCGTGTTCGAGCGACTGGGCATTGGGCTGATTTTGTCGCCTCAAGCACTCGCCACCCACGACCGTGCAGTGTACATTGATCTCCGTGGTGGCCGAGTTGGCTTTGGACCTTCAAGCGCGCGCGCCGGCAAGGGCGTGCCGGTGCATATAGACAACTGCAACTACAAGGAAGCAGGCATGCACGCCCGCACCCTTTTGGTAGATGCCATGTTTGGCGGACAATCGGCGCGCGCGGCTTTGGACAGCGGCGCCTCGGGCTTGGCGCTGAGCCTCAAGAGCCCCGCGGGCGACGCCTTGTCGCGCGGAACGGGCCCTAGCAGCGAGGGCCAATCGATGGGCGTCGGAGGCGCCGCACGCGTGCGTAAAGTGGAGGGCACGGCTGTGGTTGTAGACGCCACGCTTCTGAAGGCCGAAGTCTCACTCACCGAAGAGACGCCCGGGCAGACCAATGCACAGTGCAAGTATGACGCACGCATCGGCATGCGCTTTCTCAAGCACTGCACGCTTGTGATCTCCCAAGCGGAGACCACCATGCACTGCGATCCGCCATCGCCTTGAGTGCGGCGTGTGCGGCGTGGGAGCAAGGCCTGTCTCCTTTCGGAAAATGGGTTAGAATATTCCTATGCCCTCGGTCTCGATCCCACCCGCATTTCACCCCCTCTTTTGGGATGTGGACCCGGCCGGCATCTCGTTGCCGGCACACAATGACTACGTGCTCGAACGCCTGATGCAGCGCGGCGGCTGGGATGCCATGAAGTGGCTGCGCGCTCACTTCGAACCTGAGGTGTTGCGCGACTTTCTGGCGCGCAAAGGACAGCGCCTGCCGCCGCGCGAGCGCGCCTATTGGGCGCTGGTTTCTGGCGCCAAGCTCGCTCCCGCGACGGGTGGAGGGAGACCATCATGGGCCGGCCACTAGAGACATTGAGCGCGGAGCAAGATGCGGCACTCGCAAAAGTGAGTGGTCTTGTGGGTGATGCGTATTTTTTGGTGGGCGGCGTTGCGGTGGCGGCGCGGTTCCACCATCGGGTATCGCACGACCTTGACGTGTTCACTTGCAGCGCAGACCCCGACGACCTGGCCGATGCGCTCGCACAAGCCGAGGGCGTGCGCATTACGGGTCGCGCCAAATCCACTGTGCACATGGAGGTGGATGGCATCCCAACCAGCCTCATTCGCTACGCCTATCCGCTGCTCTCCGAGTCAGAAAATCTGCCGGGCATACCGATGCCCGTCGCGTCCGTTCGCGACCTTGTTGCCATGAAGCTTTCGGCCGTCGCCAATCGCGGCGCTGCGCGAGATTTTTGGGACTTGCACACCATGCTGCTTGGGCGATCGATCTCCATGCAGGACGCACTTGCTTTGTTTGGTCGTAAGTTTGCATCGCATGATGTGGGGCACGTCGTTCGCGCGCTCTGCTACTTCGATGATGCGAATGCTGCCCCGCTACCGCGAGGCTTGGACGGCGGCCATTGGCAGGTCATTTGCAATGATTTCCGGCGCTGGGTGCTCGCGCTACAATAGTGCGACATACGCTGATGAGAAGAACGGGAATCTGGTCGATCGGTGCTCTTTCCGCGCTGCTTGTCTGCGAGGGCTGGCTTTCGCACGCGTGCGCAAAGTGGAGGGCACAGCTATTGTTGCAGACTCCACGCTTCTGAAGGCCGAAGTCTCACTCACCGAAGAGACGCCCGGCCAAAACAATGCGCTATGCAAGTATGATGCACGCATCGGTGTGCGCTTTGCCCCACGCCGCGTAAGCCGCAAGCTCACTCACGAGGTTGAGCACGGGGCTGTGCTCTTTGAGGTCGGGCGTGACGACGTCTGGCGTTGTGACGTCACTTCGGGCACGCGAATAGTAGAGGAGATTGCCTTCACCTGACGCGCCGTCGCAATCCGCACCTGGCTGGCAGAGAAGCGACCACGTTGGTGCCGGGACGCGTTCTCTTCCGGATACGAGGTTGTAGGGAGTTTCTGTAGAAATATGCATAGGCTGCGCGTCAACCCGAAGCCACAGCCATTGTTTTTTGGGGGCCGCGCACTGACCACGAAAGTAGTGGTCGTAGTTCGTCGGAGGGCTCAGGCCGCAAGGGTCAGGTTCACCACCCAATGTGTGGAGAAGTGAATCAAAGCTTACCCACGAGGCGCAAGAGGCTTGAGGGACGACGAATGTTTTTCGGCTTATCAGCGCGTCGATCCATGCCGCCCCCCGAACATCTGTAGACACCACATAGAGTTCGCCCCGCCGCGAGCGGCCAGCGGCACGACCGCAGCGCCCATTTGAGATCCATCGAGCAGGCGGAGAGATCTTTGCCAGATGGTCGCCAGGACTACGTAGATGCACCAAACGTTCGCCAAGTGCTGCGCACTCCGCGGTCCGCGGCGGCGTGAGAGGCTCCGGCGCGCCCACGTCGGGAAGCAACCGGTCGCCGCTGCTGGTGGGGGCCCACATTGTGCCTCCCTCCAAGCCCCCAAGTTCATTCAGACCTGTGCGCACCCAAGTGTCGTGCTCCCACGTGTAGCTCGCGAGGTTCCGGCGCCACGAATGCTTGTAATCTGCACCCACTTCCGCGGCAAGCCCAATGGCGACCGTGTCGCCATCTTGGGGCGCGGCACCCGCGATGCGCAATGCAAGTATGGCAAGCGGCGTCTCGTCTTGCACGGTCATCCCTTGCTCCGGCAAGCCTTTGGACCACGCCTCGTTCCAGACCAAGGTACCGTCGTTGTTGGCGCGACCCAGCTTTACGCCGAGGCCCACCCAGCCCTGCCATGCGGAGCCGAAGAGCCGCATCGTTGGCGCACCACCACGCGCGCCCTGACTTCGTGCACGAAGCTGACCTGCCGCAGCGGTCAGCGCGGGCGAGCTCGGCCGTCCCGAATCGGGCCCCGGCGCCGCGCCACTGAGCTTTCCCGTGTCGAGGGCATCGCGTTGGACGGGGGAGACAGATGGCCCATGCAAAGCATTGGGCGCCGCCTGGTGCATCGCGGCGCCGCCACAACTCATCAGCGCCGCAAGAGCAAACAACCTCGCCGCATGTAAACGCATGACCGGAGCCTAGAGGCATTCGGCCCTCGCACGCGGCCCTTTTCGCTTCCCCGGAGCGCCCCCACCAAGGTATGGCCGACGGCGATGTCTCATACCGCACGCGTTCGCGAAATCCTCTCTTGGTACGGCAGTGACAATCCAGGCACCAAGGCCAACTTGGCGCGCCTCATGAACACGGGCCGCCTTGCAGGCACCGGAAAGTTTGTGATTTTGCCCGTGGACCAAGGCTTTGAGCACGGCGGCACGCGCTCCTTCGCGCCCAATCCTTCGGGCTACGACCCCCGCTATCACGCGAGCCTTGCCATCGAGGCGGGTTGCAACGCCTACGCGGCACCGCTCGGGTTTCTGGAAGCTGTGGCCGACGAGGTTGCGGGCGAATTGCCGCTCATTCTCAAGCTCAACAACTCCGACAGCTTGGCCAAAATGGATCAGCCCTGCAGCGCTGTCACGGGCAGCGTGAAAGACGCCGTTCGCCTCGGCTGCGCGGCGGTGGGTTACACGATCTATCCTGGATCCAGCCATCGCAACCGGATGTACGAAGACCTGCGCGACATCATCGCCGAGGCAAAAAGCTATGGTTTGCCAAGCGTGGTGTGGTCGTACCCGCGAGGAGCGGGCGTGAGCAAAGATGGCGAGACGGCCGTGGACGTGGCCGCCTATGCCGCACAGATCGCGGCGCAGCTGGGCGCACACATCATCAAGATCAAGCCGCCCAAGGATTTCATCGACCAGCCCGAAGCCAAGAAGGTCTTCGAGAAGTTCAGTATCCCTACCGCCACGCTCGAAGATCGCGTACGCCATTGCGTGCAGAGTGCATTCGACGGCCGCCGCATCATGATCTTCTCGGGCGGCGAGGCCAAGGGCACCGACGAGGTGCTCAATGAGGTGGGAGCACTTGCCAAGGGCGGCGCCTTCGGCAGCATCATGGGGCGCAACGCCTTCCAGCGTCCGCGTGCCGAAGCCGTCAAACTGCTTCAGGACGTGATGGACAAGTTTAAGAACGCATGAGAAAGTCGCCGCGCACTATGAACAAAAGCCCCTACTTTGCCGCCCTGTTGTTGGTGACTGTTGTTGGCTGCGGACGCGCCGATCTGGAAGCCATCGAGCTCTCCAATCAAGCCGACAAAGACAAGTCTGCCAACTTGGACGCCGCCATCTCCAAGTACGAGCAAGCCACCCAGCTGGACCCAAAAAACTTCCGCATCGTCTACAAGCTGGGCCAGGCCTACGTTCAAAAAGAGAAGTGGGACGCTGCCGCCAGCACGATGGCCAAGGCATCCAAGCTCGCACCAACATTTGCAAACTACAAGCTTTGGCAGGGCATCGCACTTGCGCGCCAAGTCACCAAAGCCGTGCCTGGTGCGACATGGGCAGATGCCAAAGGGCCTCTCGAAGAATCCGTCAAGTTGGACCCGAACCTGGCCGAAGGTCATTTCGAACTGGCTGATGTTTTGCTGCACTTGGATGACGAAGCCGGAGCCATCGCAAGCTACGGCCGCGCCATCGCAGCGCGCCCCGACAAGGCCGAGTACTACGCGCCGCTTGCCGACTTGTACAAGCGCCTAGGCTTTCTCGACCAAGCTGAGGCCGTGCTCAAAGAGGGCCTCAGCTTTGCCAAACCCGAAGACAAGAACACCTTTGTGCTTCAGACACATCTCGGCGATACCTACGATCGGAAAGGCCAAAACGGCCCGGCACTCGTGGCCTACGAGGCCGCGCGCAAGAGCTGCGGCGAATGCAAAGACCCAGGCCAAGGCATCGCTTTCTTCAACCTCGGCGTCGCATATGCGCAAGCCGGCAAAAAGGGCGAGGCCGTGGCGCAGCTGCAGAGCTTCAACCGCGCAATCTGCAAGACCGGCTCGGCCGCGCGCTATGCCGCGCAGTGCAGTCAGGCGATGCAAATCACGAGCGGCATGGGCGAGACACTTAAATAGTCCAGACGCCTGAGGTGTACACGGAATTCGAAAGCGGACAGAGTTTTGGCTCTGTCCTAGTCTTGTTTCGTAGCTGTCGCGTTTGCCTTATAGACCTCGAGGCTCTTGTTCGCGAGATCGACGACCTACATTCGGTCGTCGATGCGGGTGCTTGGTGAAAGCGCCTCGCAAAATCGTTTCTGTGTGCGGGTAAGGGAGGCCGAAAAAGCTCATCCGAATTGTTTTCGTTTGAACGAGCTTACTCCGCCTGCCACACGGCTCCCTGCGCCTCGGCAGCGCGAGCATCAAACCGAAACAATCTTACTCCGTGTTGTGGCACTTCAAACACACCACGACTTCGTGCCGCGGGCTGCACACCGGGCGCGATTGCGTCATCCGTGGGCGGAACAAGCTCCTCCGCGCCTGCAGGAAGAGCGAGGCGCGCGGAGTAATTCTCACTCTCCCACGCAAAGACGGCAAGCCACGCGCGCTTGCCATCGGCGGCACGTTTTTGCCAGAGATGCGGCGCCACCGTTCCGCCCTCTGGGAAGAGGAATGGCGATGAATAGATGCGCCCATCCGCTTCGCGCGCATAGTCCAATGCTCGCGCTGCGGCGCCGTCACGGGTAAGTTCCAAAAGCGAGGCAGACGTGGCCATTTTTACCCGCAACGCGCCGGCCTGCATCCCGTCGCCGAGCATGTAGTTTCCCCCAGACAGCGCATTCGACACGACCGCCGTCCATGCTTCGACGTCACTTAACCCGTTGCCACGCAAGAGAAGTACGTCGGGGTCCAAATGCCAAAACTTATCCGTCGCTGCGCGCAGGATGGTCTGCCGGGCTTGGGCGATAACAGCGCTGTAACGCGGCGTGGGCGAAGGAGCGAACGCAATATCCGCCCCAACGCGCATGCTGTCCACGAGGCCAACGGAGGGCAACAACGGGGCGCCGCAACCTATGAGGTGCATATCGGGTGCGGCATCGTGGATCACGCTAAGCCAGGCTTTGTAGGACTCAAGTGAGGTCATCGCCGGCGTGCGAGTTGCCTCCAACGCGCCTCCGAAGAGGAAATCGATCTTGAGACTACGATAGCCCACGTCCCAAAAGCTCTTCACTGCGCGCGTGACAAAGTTCCGGGCGCCCGCCGAGCTCACCTCCAAGGTCGCATACGTGGGCCCATAGTTGTTGAAGGTACGTAGCTGACCGTCGGCGCGGCGCGCAAACCAGTCCGGATGAGCCGCCACTTGGGGGTCATCCACTGCGACGTAAAATGGTGCCATCCAAACCGCCGGGCGCAACCCCAAGTCCGTCTGTTCGCGGTTTACGGTGGCGAGATCCGCGCCAAATGAAGGGGATGCTTGCCAGCTGCCCCAGCGCGTCTGGTAGCCATCATCCAGCAAAAAATCAGTCAAACCAAGCGGAGCCAAGTTGGATGCCGACCAAGCAGACTCACGACGCAAATCGGCGGCTGAGATATTTGCATAGTACATATTCCAAGAGCCCCATCCGCCGAGCGCGGGCTTTCGCGCACGCTTTGGCGCATGCAATGACGCAACGTACGAAGCGTATGAGTCCAGCTCCGTGCTCACATCGCCAATGCCTACATAGAGGCCATCGAGATCCTTCGTTTCCCCGGGGCCGATCACAAGTTCGTCTCCAGTCATCCCCTGAATCAAGCGGATTCTTGGTGCCCCCGGGGCATCGATGGCGATGCGCGTTTTGAGTACCGTCCCTCCACTGGCGCCCGCCGTGATGCCTACGCCCTCTGCGTTGCTGAGCGCCGTCCACCACCAGGATGTGCCCGGGCGTTCGCCTAGCGTGTCCTCATTGTTGCCGCCGTCATCGCTCGCTCGACCCGCGGCATCAGGAATCGCCGACAGTATGGGCTGAAAGCCGGTGTAGGACCAACTCTGGTAGCCGTTATGCAACATGCGATCCGCGCTGAGGTTCATCGCCTGCGCACCCCATTCGAGCCCTAAGAGGGTGATCGGCAACGACCCGGTGTTGCTCACACGAACGGTGCGTGTGGCACTGTTTCCTTTGGCCGTCCACGTGCCACCCACAAGCAACGGCGATGCTGCGGCGTCTGTCCAAGTCGGCGTACGCTCGGAATCCATGGATTGTGTCGCCACGCGCAAATTCCATGCGAGCCGAGTGCCGCAAGTGCCGTCGCCTAAAAATACGGCTTCTTGCTCCGCGCCGGTTTCGATGCGAACCCTGCATTTGCGCGCGACTTGTGGTGACGCCGTATCACCGCATTGGGCGAGCAGCAGCACAACGGTCATCAATGCGGCGCGATCTGCGAAACGACATGTGATCATGGTTCCAGAGATAGCGGGCGGGGCGCCCCCGTCGCAAGGGTGGTTCTCTGTCGTCGTACGAGCCCTTGCGGAGACCAGGGGAAGCGCCCCCGCCACGTCATTTCACCCGAAAGTATGAAGCGTGGTCATCACGATAAATTCAACCCGAGCAGCCTCGGACATGCCGAACTTTGCTCAAGCATGGGTGGCCGCCCTAAGCGCATAGGAGCAGCGGCCAAAGCGCAGAAACTGAAAGGACCAGCGAAAAAGCTCGCCCCACAAGGAGTGCCTGCAAAGTTCAACGACCTCAGCCACTTGTCCGCGCGCGTCGCCAAACGCGCCATCGTGCGACGGTTCGTTCCTTTCAGATCATTGGTGGCATCTCTTACGCTGACGCAACCGTGGTATGACTTTCTGATGCGAGTTTCCAGGCGTAGACCTTTGGGAGCGAAACCCTTGCTGCATCGCCTCCCTTTCTTCGAGGTTTTGTTGTTCTTTGGACTGGCGCTTGTCGCTTGCGCGTCGGATGAGGCGACGCTTCATCAAGCGGCGCGTGACGACAGCGACATCGGTAATCAGCGAAACAGATTGTCGTCAAAACTTCGATCACCAACCGCTGTGTTTGTTTGCTTGTACGCTGCATTCATTTTTGCTTAGCCGTCGAGTTTTCTTGTCTTCATGTTACGCATTGATCAACCCCTTTGTTTTGGTGCATCACTGGGCGTAAGCCTCTGCAATAGAGAGCTGCGCGCAGGAGGGTT
>JAYWGD010000092.1:0-2882 GCA_043778435.1 Myxococcales bacterium
GGTTCAGTGTGGCGGTAGAATCAGTGACGGCCTCTGTATGATACACATGATCCAAGGTAGCCAAAAACAGCTGACGCTGCACGGTCACTCCGCGGCCCACGGCGCGTGAAGCGATGAGCTTCTTGTAAAGGTCGTGCGGCAGCACTTTGCCGGTCAAGACATGCTTGGCGAAAGAGCCCAGCACTTGCTCGTCCCACGCCCATTCCTCAAGCATCTGCGACGGAGCCTCGACAAAGTCCCGCGCCACTTGGGTGCCGCCAAAATGCGCGTAGTTGGCGCGTGACAGAATGTGGTGCAGCACATGGCCAAACTCATGAAAAAACGTGGTCACCTCATCGTGACGCATCAATCCGGGGCGACTCGCAGTGTCGGGCGCAAAGTTGCAGACAATGGCCGCCATGGGCGCAAGACGCCCTTCTGGCAAAGCCTTGGTCGTTCGCAAGCCGAACACCGCCGCGTGCTTGTACTTGCCATCACGCGGGCTCAGATCGAAGTAGAACAAGCCGAGCTCTTCGTTGGTCTTTGCATCGATGACTCGCATGGGGATCACGCCCGGCGCCCACACCGGAGCTTCGCTCGCCGCCACCGGCTCGTAACGCAAGCCGAATACCTTGCTGCTAAAAGCGAGCAAGCCGTCGCGCACGGCGTGAACTGGAAAGTACTCGCGCAGTTGCGTCGAGTCGAACGCGAACTTCTTTTGCTTCACGCGATCTTCCAGGTAGCTGCGATCGGACACGAAGGGCTTGTCGGCGCTCGCGAGGCCCAAGGTCTTGGCTTCCTTCTTGTAGTCAGCCATCTCGTCAACGACGCGCGGCGCCACTGCACTGGAGACCTCGTCCAAGAAGGTTTTGACAGACAAGACACTGCCCGCCATGCGCGGCTCCAAAATGTAATCGGCCCACGTGGCGTAGCCCAAGAGCTTCGCTTTCTGTTGCCGAAGCCCAAGCAATTCTTCGAGCAGACCCACATTTTTGTCTGCCGCGCGATTGTCGAACTGGGTGTAGAGCGCACGCGCTGAGGTGCGGTCTTTGGCGTACTGGAAGAACGGATTTGCATCCGGATAATCGGTCGAGATCAGCACTTTGCCATTCGCCGCCGCGGCGTGATTGGCTACATAGTCTTTTGGCAAACCCTCCAGCGCCGAAGGCATTACTTCGAGCGTAAGATGCGCCTTCGAAAGATTCTCTTGGAATGCGAGTTCTAGCCCCGTGATGCGCTCGTTGAGCTTGGAGAGCTCTCCCTGCTCAGAGTGGCCAAGTCCCGCGCCGCCGCGCTTAAAGTCGCGCGCAATCTCCCCCAGGTAGCGATGTTGCTCGGGCATTCTATGAGCATCGCCAACGGTCGCTTTGGCCACCAATATTTTTGCGACTTCATACAGGCGCGCATCTGCCCAAAGCTTTGTCTGCCAAGCGTCCAAGGTGGGCGCGCAATCTTTGGCTGCCTTGCGTACCGCCGGGTCGGCGTGTGCTTGCGCGAGCAACTCGGCAGGTCCCGCGGCCGTCGAGATCGCGAGCTCTGCCGCATCCCACAATTGCAGGCCCGCTTCCGCGGGCTCATTCTTGGCCGGGTCCCACATCCGCAATGCGGCAAGCGAGGCATCCGCCGTGGCAATGGCACGCTCGCAAAGTACGGTCATGCTGGAGGCGGGCGAGGTGCTCGCAAGCATGAAGCTCATGGCGTCGAATTTGTTCGGCAAAAGGTCGACCGCGATTGCACTTGGCAGTACCGAAGAAGGTGAAGAGCGTATGGGTTCGGTAACCACCGTTGGCTCCGGAGCCAGCGCAGCTGGCTTGTCGCCGCCACACGCAGAAACAAGCAAAAAAGAAAGCATAAATGCACACAAGGATGCACGACCGGGGCATGTAGAATGGCTCACAGGCCAAGACGTATCACAGTGCACAACGACGCTGTATGCGGCAAAGTACGGAGCGCCATTGTGTGATTTGGTAATACAATCGCGTATGTTACTTCGGTGCGACAGACCTGCGGACAACGCGCTACCATTCACTAGATGACATCTCGACTTTATCACGCCGTAGTGCTTGTGGGTCTGTCGGCTATTGGGTCGAATGTAGCTTGCGCGGCGAAAAGCGTACAGCAGCCGCCGCAAGTTCCCTCCGCGGACTCCGCCGCGACATCTGCGGTGGCCACCGACGCAGGTGTAGGCGCAACACGTCGCGATGCTGCTTTCGATGCCGCCGCTGAAATGGATGCAGGTTGGCATCCTACCAAGTAAGTTGCGGCCCGCCCGATGATTTCCCATGCCGGACGATGGAAGGGCGCTCTCACCTCGCGCCCCTTGCCCTTGGAGGACCCAAGTGTGGATTTGCTCCACGACTTGGACCGATCCCATTTGGCCGAAATATGGCTAGGTCGTGCCGCAAGCGAGCGACGTGTCGCCGATTCATTTGAAGCGATTGCGCGGGCCTTGCGATCACTCGGTGCCGAAAGCGCATTGATCCAGCTCGCGGAACGCGCGGTGGACGATGAGTATCGCCACGCCGAAATATCGCGCGTTGTAGCGTCGCGCTTTGCAGGTCGCGATCTTGCCCAGCCAGCGCTGTTGCCGCTGCGCATTCCCGCTCACGAGGGCGCCTCCGAGGAGTTGCGGAACACGCTGCACGTGATCGGCCACTGCACGCTGAACGAGACCACGGCGAGCGCGTTTTTAGAAACATGCATTCATCACGCAACGGGATCGCTTGCCAGCGCCGCACTTCGCGAACTGCTCTCCGACGAAGTGGATCACGCACGCATGGGTTGGACGCTGCTCGCTGCCTCCAGCCCAGAGATTCGCACGAGCGTGGGGCAATGGATCTACCCCATGGCCAGGGCCAATTTGCGCATGTGGCGTGAGTCGCCCAGGCCGCCAAGCGAGTCTT
>JAYWGD010000093.1:0-8405 GCA_043778435.1 Myxococcales bacterium
CCCTCTGCTCCTCAAGTGGACGCGAGAGTTGGCAAGCACGCCTTCGGCTTTCGACATGGCGTTTGTGAGCCTCGACGACGATGTGCGTCAGGCCAAAAAATTTGTGGATGAGCAACCGCTCGCGGGTCTGCGCGCCTCGTATCTTGCCCACGAGGGCCCAAGCCGCGATGCCTTCATCCGTAGCTTGGGTCTCAAGTCAGATCCGTCGCTTCCGGTGCACGCGTTGTTCAATCCTGCGGGCAAGCTTGCGTGCGTGGTGGAAGGCGCCATCGAAGAGAGCGACAAAGCGTTCTTCGTCGAGCGCTTCCGAACGCGGTAGGTGTCGCGGCAGCGTCGTGATGACCGCGACGCAACTCTGTCGGAGCTGTGGCCGACCAGAGTCTCCGGGGCTGCGAGCGTGCTTGCGCGTGGCCCTGCAAAGGAGCCAAGATGAACGCACTGCCACTCATGAAAGATGCCACCTATGAAGATTTGCTTGCGCTGCCCGATCACGTCAAAGCCGAGCTGATAGATGGCGAGGTTGTCTGCCAGTCTAGTCCCAGCGATGCGCACCAAAATGGAGCCGCTGCGATTGGGTATGTGCTTCGAGGGCCGTTTCATCTGGGCACTGGAGGCCCCAAAGATCCCGGTGGTTGGGTGATTCTGCCCGAAGTCGATGTCTTCTTTGGCCGCAACGTGTTGCGGCCGGACGTGTCCGGATGGCATCGCATACGCATGCCGAATTTTCCTGCTGATAGGCCCATGTCGCTCGTGCCTGATTGGGTCTGCGAGGTGTTGTCGCCGAGCACGGAGCGCCACGACCGCTTGCGCAAAATGGATATTTTCGCGCGCGCTGGTGTGCCGTACGTATGGCTCGTCGATCCGGTGGAGCGCATGCTCGAAGTGTACGTGCTGAGGCCCGGTGGCTACATGCGCGTGAACGGTGCCGCGGAGGATGAGGCGGGCCACTTCGAGCCCTTCGATGCCATCGAGCTGTCGCTCAAGTTTTGGTGGGCGTAGCCAGCATCCTAAAACTTGGCCGCCGTGAGAGCGGAGTTCTACCAAGACAGTGTGACGGAAGCGCGCGAACAGACTGCACATCCCCAAGAGCGGCTCCCGCGGCCGCTGGGTCGTTTGGTGCTACTCAAACACTTGGCGCGCGGCGGTATGGGACAAGTGTATCTTGCAGGTACCACGGGCCTAGAGGGCGCGGAGAGCGCGGTGGTTGTGAAAACCATTCGCGGCGACAAGAACAAGGACCCCTCGTTCGTGGCGCGCTTCTTGGATGAGGCGCGTGTGCATGCGCAACTGAGGCATCCCAATGTAGCGTCCATCGTGGAGACCGGTCGTGATGTGGATGGGTCGCCCTACACGTGTGTGGAATACGTGGAGGGGCGCAGCTTGGCAGATGTGCGGCATCGCGCGATGCACGTCGGCCACAATGTGTCGTGGCACGACGCGTTGGCGCTAGGCATTGAGATCGCGCAAGGCCTCTGTCACGTGCATGAGCGCCAAGGTGCCGATGGAAAACCCTTACAGATCGTGCACCGCGATCTCTCACCGCAGAATGTGGTGATTGGCTACGACGGCGAAGTCAAACTCATCGATTTTGGAACCGCCCGCGCCGACAATCGCAAGTGTCGCACCGTAAGCGGTGTCGTGTATGCCAAGCCCGGCTATGTGGCGCCTGAGGTTGGGCGCAGCGAGGTGGGCGACCACCGCATCGACCTCTACGCCCTAGGCGTGATCGTTTGGGAATTGGTGCGCAATGCACGCTATTTTTCCGGCGACGCCTCGGAGCATATGGCTTTGGTGGCAAGCGGCCGCTTTCAGCCCACGCCGGTGGCCGCGCAAGCTGGTGCGCCCGCCGAGCTCGACGACATCTTGATGCGCTTGCTCCAAAGCGATCCGAATATGCGCTACCAAAGCGCGCGCGCAGTGTTGGGCGACTTTGTTCGCGTCATGTCGCGCGCGCCGGTGAACCCCGAGGGCCGCAGCTTGCGTACGCGCGTTGCGACGCTGATGCATACGCTCTATCCGGCTGAGCCGGGACAATCGCGAGAAGAGTTTGCCAACTTGGTGGAGGGCGCGCGTGCTGCGGGTCTCACAGACCCATCGCAGCAAAGCACGCCGGAGGCGCCTAGCTCGGGCAGGTTGCGTGTGGCAGGCGCATTGGGGCCACTGCCTTACCGTTTGATGCGAACCTTGGGCGAGGGCAGTGCGGGCGTGGTGTTCGAGGCCGAGCACCTTGGCCTAGGCCGCCGCGTGGCGCTGAAGATTGCCAAAGAGGGGAGCTCTCCCGATACGATACGCGCGGAAGCCCGCGCCGGTGCCCGTCTCAATCATCCCAACGTGGTGCGCACAGTCGATGCGGGCACCACCGAAGATGGTCGTGCCTATGTGGCGACGGAATTGCTTGAAGGATGCACCTATCGTAGCTACGGCAAAATACTGCGCGCTGGCGAGGGAATTTCATGGCGCTTGGCTCTAGCGCACGCACGCGAAATTGCGTTGGGGCTTGGTCATACCCATGCCCACGGCATGGTGCATCGGGACATCAAGCCGGAGAATCTGTTCCTGACCTCCGACGGGCACATGAAGATCTTGGACCTTGGGGTGCATGCGCACGTAGGCGAGCGCGCCGAAGGTGGTCTCGCCTTCTTTGGAACGCCTAGCTACATGGCGCCCGAGCAGGTCACCGGTGAGCCTGTAGATGCGCGCACTGATCTCTACGCACTTGGGTGTGTGCTCTACGAGGCGCTCTGCGGTGTCACGCCGTTTGGTGAGGCCTCCAGTGCTGCCGTGATGCGTATGCAGCTCAGCCAGTCGGTGCCTTCGCTCCAAACTCGTGCGCGCCAGACGTTGCCCCTGCCGCTCGTTGCGCTTGTGGACAGCTTGCTTGCAAAGCGCATGGATCAGCGCCCTAGCGATGCGGCCGAGGTCGTGCGTCGCATCGATGCGTTGCTCACGCCCGCGACGGCGCGCGTCGTATCCAGGCGCAACCTGGAGTTCGCCGGAGCCGCTTGCTTGTTGCTCTTGGGCTGGCTTCTTGGTCGCGGCAGCGAGTCTGCACCTAGCGTGGCTCTTGCGCCCATGCCGTCGCCGCCCGCGTCGTCAGTGGTGGCGCCCGCGCCCGTGCTTTCGCCTCCTCCGCAAGTGGCGCTCGTGCCCGAGCCCCCCGCACACACCCGCATGGCGCCTACGCGTGGCGCGCCCAAGCTAGAGAAAGTTCGTGCCCGCCGCCTCGAGCGCGAGTAGGTTTTTTGTTGTGAACCAGGCAATGCGTTTCGTCTCATTGCTTGGGCTTTGCAGCGTTGCAATGGGCTGCAAAAGGCCAGCGCGATGGGGCTCGTCCGACGCTTATGCGGCGCCTTTAAGTGTTCCGTTTGGTGCATCTGCAGATGCGGGCAACAACGTGCATGCTGCAGCGACAGTGAGCTCGGTGTCGCGCGCTTATCCCTTGGTTCATGTTCCTGAGAATCCAAGGCTGCGCGCGTGCATCACCGCGTTTCAGATGGCCAAGACGGCCGATGACTTTGGCGTCATCACGGATGATGCGTCCTGCACGCTTTCGGATGTGGCCCGTTTGCGTTGGGCCTCGCTTGCCAAAGCGCCAGTGCCTGCCGACGTGCTTCGGCGTCGCTATGCATCTCTCGGAACTGGCAACGAATCCGAGCTGCTCAGCGCGCGTGTGTCCGTGGCGCGAATGATGAGTGATCCCAGCTTGCTCGCCAAAGACCTGGCGCTAGGCATCGACAAAGGCGGTTTGGATCGCGTGGAGGCCTACAAGGAACTCGCTTCGCTTCCGGCCTCCGCGCAACCTTCGCTTGCTGAGATGCGACGATTGCAAGACCGGGTTTGGCTGGCTGCACCCAAACGTGCGCGCTTGGCCAAAGTGCCTGCGCTCGCAAGTGTGGATCCATTGGTCTGGGCCGAGCTCGGTCGAGTATGGCACGGCGCCTCCGACCTCAAACAAGCGGAGGCCGCGTGGAATGCCGCGCGCACACTGGCGAGCAAAAAATCAGCTACATCGCTTTGTGCCGTGGAGCTTGTACGCGGCGGCGCGTACAAGCACAAAGGGCCGATGGGGCTAGACGCTTGGACACGCGCCGACAAAGCATGCGCTGGCACGGAGGACGCGCCGCGCGCGCGTTTCAACTTGTCTCGCGCCATGGCATCGGCGGGCAAAGCCGCGGAGGCAAGAGTCTCGTTTCTAGGCTTGGCGGCGGGCTTCCCGGGGCATCGCTTGGCCGATGACGCACTGCTGAAGGCCGCTTCGCTGACGCGTGACTTGGAGGGCGAAGAGGCCTTCCGTGCGGCGCTGCAGCGCATCGTCGATGGGCCCAAAGATGCCGACATGCGAAGCGATGCGTGCTCGCTCCTTTATGTGAGCTATGCACGCAGTGGGGCGTGGGAGCAGGCGCTTCAAGTGGTGATGCAAATGGAGACGCGAGGCGCGAGCTCCAGCGTGTGGTCTGGAGGCAAAGTTCTGTATCTTCGCGGCCGGGCCCTCGAAGCGCTTGCCCGACCTGACGATGCTTGGTCGGCCTATGCGGAGGTGTTGCAATCCTATCCGGGTGCATTTTACATGCGACTTGCCGCAACCCGCGCGTTGCGGTTTCGGCCGGCCGAGGCACTGGCGCTGTGGGAGAAAAAGCGGGCCGCCGATGGCGCTCGTGATGCTCCAAACCCCACCTTTGCGTTTATGGCCGAGCCCTGCTTTTTGCGAGCGAACGCGCTGTTTGAGGTAGGCGAACAGCGGCGCGCCATCGAAGCGGGGCGCGCTTGCGCCATGTCGGACAAAGCTGCAGTTTCATCGCTCGCTTTGGGTGTGTGGTACATGCATATGGGTGCGTTCGACAAAGCGCGCGGCGTGTCGCTCGGGCCTTTGCTGAACACCTCTCTCTTGCCTGAGCAGAATCAGTTTCTCCCATGGGCGGTCGCGTTTCCCAGGGCCTATGAGCCGCTGGTGCGAGAGGCGGCAGCGCGCGAGCAGGTTTCGCCTGCGCTGGTGTGGAGCATCATGCGCGAGGAGTCGTCCTTTGTGCCCGACGTGGTGAGCCCCACGGGCGCGCTAGGCTTGATGCAATTGATGCCTGGCACCGCGGCCGAGGTGGCCAAGGGCACGCCATGGAGTTCGGAGGCCGCGTCGCTTAAGACGCCGGCGGGAAACATTCCGCTAGGGACGCGTCTCTTGGGGCATTTGAATAGCAAATATGCTGGCAACGAGGTGCTTGTGGCCTCGGCCTACAATGCGGGTGAGGCGGCCACAGATCGATGGCTGGGCAAACGCAGTGCGGCCGACTTCGACTTGTGGGTGGAGGAGATCCCCTACGACGAAACCTTTGGCTACGTCAGGCGCGTGGCCTCTAGTGCTGCGGTCTATCGGGCCACCCACTTGGGGTTGGGCGCACTTGCCGATTACGCACTGCAAGCACCCGCCGTGCGGACCACACCGTGAACACGCGTGTGCAACGTCGCGCGGCGGCGACAGCGGGGCCAGAGCATCGCGTCGTGACGTGGCGTGATGTGACGTCGGGTTTAGATCGCATCGTGTTTGGCGAGCAACGCCCGGCATCGTCTTATGACGAATTGTGTGCGCTCTGCATGTGTGTGCAAGAGGCGCGAACAGCGAACACTTTTTCTGTTCTGGCGCTCGACGGCGTGGGTTGGGCACGTCGATTGCCTGATGTGCTCCGGGCCATCGAGGCGCTCCACCAGAGAGGCCAGAGTTGTGCGGGCCCGCGCGCCGAAGCACTGCATGCGTTGAAACATGCGCTATGCACGCGTCTCGCCGAGTCTGGTGCACGTGGGCGCGGCGCAGGCGATGAGCAGCGATTGTCGGCCATCTCAAAGCTGTCGGAGTCTGAGCTCCGAGCCGTTCTTCAGGCAACGGATTCGTTGTCCTTTGTCGATCCGTTCGCGTTGTCGCCCGTAGAGATGGCCCTTGTAGAACGTGCATTGGTGTTGCTGTCTGGCACAGAGGTTCAGTTGCCTCTGCCCGATCTGCCGCTCAATGCAGCGCGTCCGCGCGATCCGCTCGAGGCGGCAGTGGCGTGGGCAGAAGAGCGATTTGGAGAATCGGTAGACGTGTGTGTGCTGCCGCGCGCTTGGGGGCGGGAGCGCGGCGCGTCGTCGACGTCTGGCGCGCATGAGACGACGTCCCTTCGGTCGTGGCAGATCTCCAGCGTGCATGAGGAGTGCGAGTGGGTGGTTCGCGATGTGCTTCGTCGTGCGGCCGAGGGCGAGTCCTACGATGGCATGGCGGTGGTGTGCGTCGACCCGACGCGTCGTGCGGAGCTTGTCGAGTGGTTGCGTAGTGCAGCCATTCCGGTGTTCTGCAATGCGTCGCCCCGGAGCGCATTCTCGAGTTTTTTTGCGAACATGGTTTCGCTTGTTCGTCATGCCTCATCGCCCTTTCCTTCGGCGGTTTGGGAGAGTCTTCGGGCAGCGCTTCTGCAAGGGCCTACAAGCGACCATCGCGCATCGGCCGAATGGTTGGGATTGCAGCGCAAGTACGCGGCCTCTCTTGCGGAGCTCGTTCGCGAATCCACGGCGCCTCGCATTCTGGCATCGATGTCAGAGGCGCTTACTGCCGCGATCGCTGCGTCGTCGTGGAGCGAGCTTCTCGCCAGTGTTCGACAGTGTCTTGATCTCTTTGGAACCGCTCAAGAGTGGGGTCTCATGTTGGCGCGCAGTTGGCGAACGTCGGACGATGCGCTGTCGGCTCTGGCGCGAGAAGACAGCGTGGAACGAGGCCGTGCAGTGCAGGTTGCACACGAGAGTCTCACCGAGTGGGAGCGATCGCTCAAACGCATGGACGCTAGCGGTTTTGCTCCTTCGATGGAGGTGCTGGCGGTGGTGCTCGAAGCGGGTGAGCGCCAAGGCACACCCAGTTCTCGCGCTGCTGCTGCGGGTGCGGTTCGGGTGGTCTCGGCGCTGGAAGAGGCTCCTTTGGATGCATTGGTCGCGTACCTTTTGGACATGACCTCGGAAGCCTTTCCTGGGCCGGCTCCTGAGCCACCGCTGGGCATGATGGAGGCGCTGCAACCTGCGCGTGAACGCCGCGCGCAGCACCGATGGTCGGCTTACGCGGCTCTTGCTCGCCTCACCGAGCATGTGGGCTCCGTGACGGCGCTCTGCCCGCATAGGGGAGAGAATCTCGAAGAGATGCAACCCGCCGATGGGCTCTTGCCAGAGCCCATCGAGGATATTGCAATATGCACAGACCTAAGTGCGCACGTGCAGCTTCGGGCTGCGCGCGAATGGACGAGGCGCACCATGGTTGGCGACGCCGAGTCGCTTGGCCAAGTGGCGCCCTCGGCAAGATTGGATCGCGCCACAGGGGAAGAT
Organism: Myxococcales bacterium; assembly: GCA_043778435.1. GTDB lineage: Bacteria > Myxococcota_A > Polyangia > Polyangiales > Polyangiaceae > JAAFHJ01. Next base: position 7,333 of record JAYWGD010000093.1, read on the forward strand.
GTTCCGATTCCCATCACGCGCTTGGAGCGCTTTGTGGCGTGTCCCTATCAGGGATTTGTGGCGGCCGCTTTGGGAGGACGTGAGCCCGAGCGTAAGCCGTGGATGGCGGGTGCCCGTGAGCTAGGCTCCACGCGCCACGAGGCCTTGCACGTGGTCTTTGACTCGGTACGTGGATTGCTGGAGCGACCTGAGACCCGCCCGGAGATCCTGTTTCAACACGCGCAAAACGCGTTCGATGGGTGGGCTAACGCCCTTCATGAAGGCGACCGAGGCGTGGTCGACGGCGTGGACCGCGAGGCCGTTTGGGGCATGGTGGAGCGCGCACTTGCCATGGCACTCGACGATCCCGCGCATGTGTATGTGGAGGGCGAAGTGGGATTCGGGAGTGCGCGGGACAAACTCCCCGCGTTGGAGCTGCCACTCTCGGCAGGAATGCTCAAGCTGCAAGGGCGCGTCGATCGCATCGATGGGGTGCGCGGCGCGCCGGGCGTGATCCGCGTGGTGGATTACAAATCGGGCACGAGCAAACCGTCGGTGCGAGAGGTGGGCACAAGCATGTTGCAGGCGCCGCTCTATGCGTTGGCTTTGACGCCGCCGGAGCGACGCGGTGGCGCGCCCAACGAGTGGGCCTATCTGTACCCCAGGGCGGGTGAGGTCGTGGATTCCAGAAGTCAGTCCAAAGTTGAATCGCAAGCAAAAGAGCTCACCGATCGCATCGCGCTTTCGGTGAATACGGCCACGCAAGTTATCGAACGCGTACGCCTCGGGCTCATTGCTCCACAACCCAAACCGGGCGCTTGCGGCCAGTGCGACGCCGCTGACATTTGTCGCTATGACACGACGCTTGCGGCTGCGGAGGAGACGGACGCGCCATGAACGATGATGCCCGCTTCTTTCGCTTCGATACCAATCGCGTGGTGGCCGCGAGCGCTGGAACAGGCAAGACGTTTCGCCTTGCAGGGATCGCGGTGCATGCGCTCTTGGGCGCAAGCGAGGTCGTGGGCGAACTGGGCATAGCGGTGCAACCCTCGAGGCTTGTGGCCACCACGTTTTCGCGCAAGGCGGCCGGTGAG
>JAYWGD010000094.1:0-8364 GCA_043778435.1 Myxococcales bacterium
GTGGGCTCGATGCACATCTTGATGCGCAGGTCGTTGTTGTACATCGGGTCCCAGGCGCTGGCGTGGCACACGACCTCGCGATCCTTGGGCTTGGTAAAGAGCGAACGCTCCCAAAACGTTTGCGGCAACGGCGCCATCCCCATCGAGGTGAAAAAGCTCTCGCCGAGCTTCACCATCTTGATGGCGTCATACTTTTTCTCCTTCAGCTTGGAGTCTATGTCGAGCGAGCCCTGCCCCGCGTAGGGCTCGAGCAAGTCGTAAATGTTGTTCCACTCTTGAGCCCACATGTTGCCCAGCAAATGCGCAGGGATGGGCTTGTGCACGGGCACAACCTCTTTGCCGTACTTGGCGCGCAGGCGTTTGCCTGCGTAGCAGTGAAGCTCATCGTAGAGCGGCTTCACGCCCTGCCAGAGTCGCTCGATGTCGGCCTCGAAGGCCGCGGGCGTCATGTCGTAGCCGCTCTTCCAGAGCGCGCCCATGTCGTCGAAACCAATCTCGCGCGCGCCCTTGTTGCCAAGCTCGGCGTAACGGACGAACTTGTCTTTGTAGCCGGGCGAGACCGCGTGCCATCCCGTCCACGCTTCGCGAAGCTCGCTCTCGACGCGGCTCTTTTTGAGCACGCGCGACAAGTCACCCAAGCGCAAACATTTGTCGCTGGCATCTTTCTCTACGTACTTCACTAAAGGTGAACTTGCTGGTGGGCAGTATTTTCCCTTGCCATACGCTGCGCTCATAGCCGCCTGCGCGCGCGCGAGCTCACCGCGCTCGGCATCGTCCGACGGCGCGGGCACGCCTTGCGCCAAGCGCAACAAATGCATCTGGCGCGCCTGCTCGGGTGGCAGCACAAGTCCGTCGAAGCGGCGCGACTCCGCAATGGTACGCGTGATGTATTCGGCGGTGGCCTCTTCGCCACTTGCGGCCAAGGCCTCCGTGTCGTCGGTGATAAAGTTGGCGCTTACCCATGCTGCGCGATCGCGGGCAGTCCACAAGCGACGCAAGTCCGCGTCCACCCGTTTGAGAAACGTTTGCGCCTCGGCCACCGTGCCTGCGCCCGCGAACTGCGCCGCGTTGGCACCCCGGCCTGCGCCGCCGCACGCGGCGCCAAGCCCGCTCATCCCACACACCACGAGAGCACCACTCACCGCCCAATGTTTCGAATGCATCATGCGCTGAGGTCTAAACGAGCCCGCGCACCCACTGCAACGAGCAAGTGCAGATCAGTGGCTCGGGAAACGAGCGACAAATGTACTGCTCGCAAGATCGAGCAAAGGGACGCGGGCCATCAACGCCGTGTGCTGCTGCTTTTTTCCAACCAAAGTGGTCATATCGAGGTCGGCAGTCCACTGGCCATCACCAAGAGCCACAAGCCCCGACGCATTCACTTGAGGCCAGACGACACTCAGTTGCGCCTTGGAATGGGCGATCACCGCGTGTACCGCCGCGCTTCCCCGTCCGCCCAGCACGCCCAAGCCATCGAGGCCGCCATCAAGCACGCCCTCTGCGCCCTTTTCATGGGACACCCAATGACCGCTAAGGGCCAACTGCAATCCTGGTTGCAACAACAAGCTTTGAACACCCAAGCCCATAGGCACCACCCCAAGCGCTCCAATTCCAGAGCGGTTGACCTGCACATCGCAGCGCTCCGAAGAAGCCTGCAGTGCGCAAGTAATCGATGGCCTTAGGTTGCTTGGATCTAACCACAAACTGTCTGTCCTGCCCTGTTCCGAGGATTCGCGTTGAAGCATCCAAGGGCCCAGCGACACCGAGGGCGTGGCCACGCGCAACGCGCTCAATCTTGCCTCTACAATCACACCTGCTTTGCGCTCGAGTTTGACCGCTCCGATCGTCAATTTCGTCTGCTGCCCGAACGCGTTCTCCCACTCCACACGCCCTTGATAGGAGAGATGCAGCGAATCGAGTACGGGGTTGTTCTGGTTGGGTCCGGGCCATGGTCCAACAAGCGAAAGTGCGCCCCCTTCGACGGCGACATCGGACACGGTATCGCCCGCGCGAAGCACATCCATACGTGCAGCATGCATGGAGATGGCAAAATTGCTCATAAGGCTCAGGTCTACATCGGAAAGACGCAGATGAGATGGCGTCCCCGACGCAGACGATGCCTTGAGCACATACCCCATCGCCGCCGCACTCATTGTGGCTTTCGCCATCAAAAACGCTGGCCACCCCCAGACATAACCAAGACTGCCGCACATCAATAGCCCCAAAGCGACAGCTGCACCACCCAAGCTGCGCCCCGCCTTGGGCACAAAGATCGGCGCAGCTTGCGGGACCGCAGGTGCCAAAAGAGGTGCTTGCCCAACACTCGCGAGCGTTCCGTCCAGCGGGCCGCGAAGGGGCGGCAGGCCCGCCGCGGGGGGCTGTAGAAGCTGCGGCCCTGTCGCACTCTCTTCGCTGCCCTGCACGCCCGACACGGCAGGCAAAGTCTCGTTCTCCACTCTCCGAAACACATTTGCATGTTTGGCAAGAGACGCTCCTGCAAGCTCGTCGACCCACTCGGCCACCGCACTGGAGGTGGAAGGTGCAGCGACCGCCTCTAGAGCCGTGGCCATGGCAACAGCGGTCTCGAATCGCACCGACGCATCTTTACTCAGCGCGCGCATAATGACCGCTTCAAGCTCCGGGTTGATGTCCGTGTACAATGCACGCGGAGATCGCACCTGCCCGTTCATCACCTTGAAATAGAGAGAGGCGGGCTCTTCCCCCTCAAACATGCGCTGTCCAACAATGAGCTCCCAAAGCACGATCCCCATCGCGTAAATATCGGCTCGCGGAGTGACGTCGACTCCGAGAAGTTGCTCCGGCGCCATGTACGCGAGCTTGCCTTTGATATGACCATCTTGGGTGCTCTGCGACTGCGCCGCAGCCTTGGCCACGCCGAAGTCGATGAGGCGCGTCGCGCCGTCGGCCCCTACGAGAATGTTGTGCGGTGAGATGTCGCGATGGATGATTCGAAGCGGCACGCCCGCGATGTCCACCGCTGTATGCGCCGCGTGAAGTCCCCGCAGCGCCTCACCCATGACCGACACCGTGATCGACAGAGGCACGCGCTGTCCTCTTTTACGTGCCGCCTCCGCCAAGTTGGAAAGCGGCGATGCATGCACATATTCCATCACCAAAAACACTTCGCTGTCCGTTGCCACAACATCCAACGGAACCACCACATTGGGATGACGGATGCGAGAGGCGATACGCGCCTCGTCTACAAACATCCCGCGAAACGCCGCATCCTTGGCGTGCTGTGGATGCAGCCGCTTGATCGCAACGACGCGAGAAAAGCCCTCGGCACCTGTCATACGTGCAAAGTGCACGGTCGCCATGCCGCCCGATGCAATTTCATCGAACAAGACATAGCGACCCAGGTTTACGGGCGAATGTGTTTTTGAGGAAGACATGACCGACGCAAGTCTACCTCAACGCGACTTCAGAAGCCCATTTGCAGCGCAACGTCGGGTGCCAACATTGGCGTAAAACCATTGCCCAACGCGGCCTGCAGCTTAAGCCCGACGAGCAAGCCGGCCTTGGGGCTCAGCGCATAACGCGCGCCACCACCCGCACCGATCACCAGTGGACCGCCCAAGAAATAGGCATCGGCAGCCACGTTGCGCGGCGTGACCACACCCCCAACGATCTCGTTGACCTTGACGCTTACCGGTACGGCAGCATCCACAGTGCTCACGCCCAACGTTCCGAGCAGATAGGGGGCCAAGCCTTTGTGCATGATGCCGTTCTCGCCCAGAATGTAGGTGCCTTGCGCCATCAAATGAAGCGGAGCCAACGCAAAGCGCTTGCCGTCTTCTCCTGCCGCCTTGCCTGAGTAAGAGCCAAACACATAGCCCGCACGGATACCCAGTAGTAGCGACTTGTTAAGAGCATAATCGAGCGAAACGTAGACAGGAATGCCCGAGAGAACTGCGCCTCCCTGCACGGAGTTTCCTTTTTGCGCAGGGTCGATCGTCGCATTCTCGGCGTTGCTTGCACGGCTTGGGTAATCCGAGCCATCTTTGGTGCAGTAGAAATTGTCGGCCAAGGGATGAAGATAGTTCGACTTGCTGCTGTCCAAACTGCAAACAGACTGCTGCGAACCGACCAGTGACATATTGATGGTCGCGCCCACGCCTACCCACAGGCGTGGAAAGGGGCTCCCCGCCTCGCCGCATGTACCCTCCTTGGAACAAACGCCGGCTTTGCATTGAGAGTCGGAATCACAAGCTTCACCGTCCTTAAGACCTACCACCTCGTCAGCGGTTGGGTCGCCCATGCGCCCTACTTTGCCGCCACAACCGGGCATACCCGGAGGACAGTCGACCTTTTCTGCGCACTGAGCCAAAGGTTCTGCGCCAGGAAGATGTGGTGCATCACCGATGATTTTGGAACGAATTTGCACCTTAAATGTGTGATCGCGATCTCCTGCGCCCGCCACAGGGTCGTTGTCGGCGGTAAAGCCCTGCAAGTAATATTGAAAGATACCTTGGCTCACATCGCCGCATGGGACATTGGCTCCCCAGCCGCTCTCCCGTTTGGTGAGCTCCAGAAGCTTGAACTCTCCCATACCGAAGCCTTTGTAGCGCGCAACCACGCGGGCCAATGCATCTTCGCCGGAGTACTCTACGTAAATGGGAAGCGGCGTGCGCACGACCTGCTCTATCAATGCCGTGTGCGTGAAATCACCCGAAGGATTTCCGCTCGCATCCACGACAGCCACAGGAGCCTTTTTCTTGGGCTCTTCTTTCTTAGGCTCAGGCATCACGATGCCTTTGGCCTCCGCGAACGCGGCATCAATTTCTTTGGTCTTAAAGTCTTTCGATGGCTCGGTTTTTGCGTCCAAACGCAGAGCTGCCTCGAATTCGGCTACGCCTTTGGCGCGATCTACATTGGCCCCGACCAACACAGTCCCCAAATCTCGGTGCAAAGCGGCCAACAGAGAATCGGCGCATTTCTCGGTGCCACATGAAGCGAGCGCCTTGTTAAGCTTTTCTTGGGCTTTGCCAAAGTCGGTGGCCAGGTAGTCTGACTCCATCGCCTTCTTTTGAAGAGCTTTGGCTGCCTTCTCAATCTTGGCATCAGGCTTGGCTGCAGCGGCCGAGGCGTTCGTCGGGGACAGAAACAATGCAGCGGACGCGAACAACACGGCAACGTTGGTCGATAGGTGGCGAATGCACATGGGCGCTATCCCTACACAATGATTGCAAAACCGGGGCAAAAAAAGAGCTGTGCCAACACAATCAGGAAAGCGATTCACTACACGTTGCGAAACACGCCCACGACAACCCCCAAAAGCGACGTCTCTCGGAAATCAGACGCACGAACGAGAATGGGGCCCATGTTCACATTGGCCGGCTGCAACCGGACCATATCGCGCTCCGGAAAGTAGAACTTGCAGGTTGCTTCATCGTCGACCATCGCAATCACCATCTCGCCTTTGGACGCGGTCTTTGCGCGACGCACAAAGACGATATCGCCGTCGAATACACCGGCCTCAATCATCGACTCCCCTCGAATGCGCAGCGCAAACACCTCATCTGACTTGCCTGTGCGAAGCAGACCGTGCCCGACATGGAGCGTCTCCCCTGCCGACTGCTCTGCGAAACTCGGTAGACCTGCTGCAACACGCCCCACCAGAGGAACGGCCAACGTGTCGTTGTCGTTGACACGCTCGGGCAAAAGCGCCGGCGTCTCGGGTGACGCATCCAGGGTGGGTCGCAGCGCTCGAGACTTTAGCTCGTCTCGGCACAGATGACCTTTGCGCTCCAAGGCTCGCAAATGATCATTCACACCATTGGTGGATCGAATCCCCAATTGGGTTCCGATCTCTCGGAGCGTGGGGGGATAGCCACGCTCGACAATGGAGGCTCGAATAAAGTCGAGGACGAGCTGTTGGCGATCGGTCAATGCTTCCATTCCATAACGATACACTGAACAGACGCTCGGTGTACAAGAAAGAGCGACTCTGCCTCGATGGCTTACTACGCCCTCAAGCTCAGGGCTGAAGCGGCGGTGCTTTGCCGGGAAAGAGCGGCCCTCGAGCTGCTCGCACATCGGCTGACCAAGACCCCCAGCCGGCAACGGTCCGCACGAAGTTCTGGAGCACCTCGAGATGAATGTCGGGCCGACGAAACGCCAAGTCCTCCCAGGCGGATGCCGAGAGATGCAGAACACGTGCATCTTGCATGCATCCGATGACCAAGGGTGTACGCCGCTCCGCAAGCAGCGCCCACTCACCAACCGCACCGCCTTCTCTCAACGTGTAGGAGTGAACCTCCTCCGATCGCGTCTCGGACACAGAGATGCCGCCAGACATCACCATCCAAAGGCCCCAGTTGGGCGTGTCTTCGCTTGACAACACAGCCCCGGGGCCGTGGGAGTCATCGGACACCACGCCACCTAGTTCTGACAACGCGTCTAGCCCCAATCCATCGAAAAGCTCCACCGCGCGAAGGGCCCGAATGCGCTCCTCAGGAACGCCCACACGTGGCCTATCAGTGGCCATCGTGTCGCCTCGGTGGCGCGGTCGATGATGGCGGTTGCGGGCTCAATGTGCTGCGCCGCCGATCGCAAGAAAGCGTTCGGCCTCGAGCGCAGCCATGCAACCCGAGCCCGCAGCCGTAATCGCTTGCCTGTAGACAAAGTCCTGAACGTCGCCGGAAGCGAAGACTCCGGGTACCGAGGTTTGGGCTGTGCCGGGTGTGGTCTTGATGTAACCGTTGTCGTGGAGCGAAAGCTGCCCAGTAAACAGGTCCGTATTTGGCGTATGGCCAATGGCGATAAACAGTCCTGTCGCGACGACATCGGTCAGCTCGCCCGTCACCAAATGACGCAAACGAACGCCCGTGACCTCGCCTGCCTCTACGCCCAACACTTCTGCCACTTCACTCTCATAGACGGGCCGAATTTTGGGATTGGCGAGCACACGATCTTGCATGGCTTTGCTTGCGCGGAACTCGCGACGGCGATGCACCAACGTGACGCTCTTGCAGATGCCTGATAGATACATCGATTCCTCCATCGCCGTATCGCCGCCGCCCACGACCACAACATCTTGGTTGCGGAAAAAAGCGCCGTCGCACACTGCACAAGCCGAGACACCTTTTCCCTTCAGCGCATCTTCGCTAGGGATACCTAGCCACTTGGCTTGAGCGCCCGTGGCGATCACAACCGTGTGTGCAAAATGCTCTACGTTGTCATCGCCCACATAGACGCGAAACGGGCGCTGGCTGAAGTCGACCTTGTTGACGTCCTCGCTCACAATCTCGGTGCCTTGATGCAAGGACTGCGCCTTGAACGCGGCCATCAGATCTGGGCCGGTGATCTTGCTGGGGAAGCCCGGGTAATTTTCTACGTCATTGGTGATCATCAACTGACCGCCTGGGATGCCGCCGCGGGTCATCCCCTCAAACATCACGGGCTTGAGATTCGCCCGCGCCGCATAAATCGCGGCAGTATGGCCCGCAGGCCCCGAACCAATAATGATGACCTTGTGTACCGCATTTGTCCCTGTGCTCATTGACGTACCTCTTTGCCTGCCAAGTGTTCCGCGGCCTTTACGGGCGTCGCACGCAGCGACGCTCTTCCATCTTTGGTATATACAGAAAACGCTACCGCCGATCCCGGATAGCGCGCACTGATATCTGCACGATGCTTGGCGAGCACGCGTGAAAAAGCATCAAAACTGAGGCTGTCCGCGCCCTCGCCGCACTGTGCTCTCAGAAGCAAAAACGACTCATACACGCTGCGATCATCCGGTAGGGTCGTCACAGCCGCCGCCGCGGGCGCCAGGTTTACACCAGTGATTTCATCTTCTCTTTGGGGCTGCAACATCGGTGCAGCGAGCGCTGTCCCACGGGCTGGAGGAGCCATCGCGCGCGCTGGTGGAGGCACAGGCACGGGCAACAGGCTTGTCGACGACGGCGCATCTGGAAGAGAAAATGCGCTCATCCCAGCGCGTGCATCGGGGGCTCCCACAAGAGCGCCAAGATCGACCGTCGATCGTCCTCCCCCTTTGGCAGCGAGCAAGGCAACCGTGCGATTGATCAGGTCGCCCAAGCCTCGAAATCGCCCGGACAAGGAGGCGAGCGCAAGTGCGTCGCCCTGACCATCCAGCACGCGATTGAGCTCCGACGTCACGCGCGCAAAGGGCTTGTCGCTCTCGAGATAGATGGCCGCCATGCCTACGCCCAAAAGAGCCAAGAGCACGACAGTTGGCAGGATGTACATCAAACTCGCCAAACCAGCTGTTGCAGACGCAAATCGGACGCAGCGAACCACGACTTGGCCTTCTCCAGCTTCACCCATCAGGCGCTCCGAATCTTCGTGACGTGCGGAAGACATCACGTCGAGCTCCGCTTC
>JAYWGD010000095.1:0-2866 GCA_043778435.1 Myxococcales bacterium
ATGCGCGTCCCGAGCTTGTGCAAGCGCGCCGCGCGGACCACGGCAGTGCGCCTCCGCCTGTAGGGATCGCGGGCTTGGATGCCGAGCCGCATGCCCGCGCAGAGGGGCATGAGACAGAGCGGGTGGTGCGACTTGCCTTGGCCGAGATGTCGGAAGAGTTTCGCGAGTGTCTCATCCTTTGCGACTTGGAAGATCTCTCCTACGAGCAGATTGCGGAAGTCGTGTGTGTGCCGGTCGGCACGGTGAAGAGTCGTATCGCGCGTGCGCGCGCCATGCTTAAAGAGCGCATCCTTGCTCACACAGGAAAGCCAATGCCATGAGCGAAATGCCTGAAGATGTGGAGATCAAGCTGCTGTTGCGAGCGGCGCTACCCGATGCGGCGGCAACGTCGCCTTTGTCTCTCGATGTGGTTCTTGCCCGTGCTGGAAAGGCCGCGTCGGGCAACTCCGCGCCGCGTTTTGGTGCGCTTGTGCTGGCCTACTGTTTGATTGCACTATGCACCGGCATGATCGTGGCCTGCTTAGTGGCTGAGCGACACTACGCCGACCTCTTGCATGAAGCGCTGCTCAAGCTCCCCGCCGAATGAGGCGATGTCGCCCTCCAGCACCACGCGCCCCTGGTGCAGAACACAGAGACGGTCGCACAGCGATTCGGCATCCGACAACACATGCGTCGAGAACAGCACAGCCTTGCCACGCGCCTTCTCGGCGAGAATCAAGTCTCGCACTTCGCGTCGGCCGATAGGGTCAAGGCCGCTCATCGGCTCGTCGAGAACGAGCAAGTCCGGGTCGTGCACCAAGGCGGCCGCGATGCCTGTACGCTGCAGCATGCCTTTGGAGAGGGTGCGCGCGGGCCTATCGATCGCGGCCGGCCCCAAGCCTACACGCAGCAGCACCGCCTCCACCGCGTCTTCGAGCCCTTTGGCTGGCATGCCGCTCAAAGTGGCTGCAAAGCGCACGTATTCTCGCGCCGTGAGATGCGCGTAGACGTAGGGCGATTCGGGCAAAAACCCCACACGCACGCGGGCCTTTGGCTCGGACGACGGCAAGCCAAAAAGCTCGACCTCCCCGGTGCTCGGACGCATGAGCCCCATCAGCACTTTGAGGGTCGTGGTCTTGCCCGCGCCATTGGGGCCGAGGAAGCCAAACACCTCGCCTGCATGCACGTGCAAACTCACCTCATGCACGGCCATCACTCGTTTGCCACCCAGTTGGCCGGGGTACTCTTTGCCCAACTTGTGGACGCGCACGGCAGGCACGCCATCCTGCTTTTGCGTCGTCGAGACCGGCGACGCGCTCATGGCAAGCTGTGCTCCGAGGGGCCGTACTCGTGCAGCTTGTACTGAATCTTTCGCGTTGAAATGCCCAGCATGCCGGCGGCACGCGAGGTGGAGCCGCCACAAGCCTCGAGCGTTTTGAGAATGGCAAAGCGCTCCAAAGCCTCGATGGTGGCGCCGGGCACGCGGGGCATGCCGCTGTCTTCGCGCACGTTGCTGAGGCTTTCGGGCAGGTGCCGCACATCGACATGTGTGCCATCGCAAAGCAAGGTGCCGTGCTCGATTCCATTCTCGAGTTCACGCACATTGCCGGGCCACGCAGAAGCCATCAACAACGACATGGCTTCGGGCGTGATGCCCTCCACAGATTTGCCATTTTCCTTTGAGAATCTGGCCAGAAACAGGCTGGCCAGCGGTGCAATGTCCGCGCGTCGCTCGCGCAGTGGTGGGATGTCCAAAGGCATCACGCTGAGCTTGTAAAACAGGTCTTCGCGGAAGCGGCCTGCTTCTACTTCGAGGCGCAGATCTTTACGTGTAGAAGCCAACAGTCGCACATCGCTGCGGAGCACCTCGGTGCTGCCTACGTGCTCATAGCTCTTGTCCGACAGAAGGCGCAGCAGTTTTGTCTGCACGCCGAGGCTGAGCCCATCGACGTCCTCCAGAAGCAACGTGCCCCCATCGGCCTCGCCCACTTTGCCCATACGTGTTGTGACCGCGCCGGGAAATGCACCTGCCACGTGACCGAAAAGTTCGCTGTCGGCCATCCCTTCGTCGAGCACTGCGCAGGAGACGCGATGCAAAGGCTTGTCTGCACGCTTGCTGGCGGCCCAAATGGTTTCCGCGAGTAGCTCCTTGCCTGTGCCTCCTTCGCCTCGCAGCAGCACGTGTGCGCGGGTCGGCGCCACCTGGGAGATAAGCTCCATGAGCGCCGCCATGCGTGGATCTGCACACACAATGTGCCTCGTGGCGTTTCGGTCGCGCAGCTTGTCGCGCAGCTGTCGCGTTTCTTGCACAAGCTTGGCTTTCTCCATGGCGCGCTCGATCACGGCCGAGAGAGCCTCGAAGTCTAGCGGTTTGGTGAGGTAATTCTCTGCGCCTTTCTTCACGGCCTCCACGGCGCTGGAGATGGTTCCAAAAGCTGTCATCACGACGAACACCGCGCCTGGCGCGAGCACTCTGGCCTTCTCCATGAAGGCGATTCCATCAAGGCCAGGCATTTTGAGATCGGTCAAAATCACGTCGGCGTGAAAGTCTTCGAGCTTGCCCAACGCCTTGAACCCGTCGGCCGCCATGTCGGTGGTGAAACCTTCATCGTGCAGGATCTCGCTAAGGGCCGCGCGTGCGTTGGACTCATCGTCCACGATGAGAATCTTGCCTCGTGATGCCATGGATTGAAGGCTACCCGAAACGGCGCGAGAAGGGGAGGCATCACGTCGCAGCTGGGATCCTGCCCGTACCGTCGTAGGGGCGCTCAGCGTCGTCCGTCACGGCTATCGCTCCGCTAACGCCATAAAGAAGTCGACCGAGAAAAAGGCCCTCGCGGGGAAGTCTGCGGGCACCGGAAGCGCGGGTGTTGGCGATCACATCTAA
>JAYWGD010000096.1:0-2860 GCA_043778435.1 Myxococcales bacterium
ACATGCCCCTCGTGCTCTACGGCAATGGCGGCATCGCCCGACACCTCTTCGGGCGAAGCGCTCTCGGGAGGGGCAAAGTGAAATGGAATACGAATGTAAGATGCAACGTTCTGATCTCCCTTGCGGGCAGGGGTAAACAGCCATTCTCGCACCGCGGCAATGGCGGCCTCATCGAACTGCTTCCCACCTGATTTGCTTACTTCGGTTTTGGCAACGTGACCCTCGACATCGACCAGCACGCGCAGCTCTACCTCGGCATGCTCATGTGCGCGCAACGCGTCCGGAGGATAATTGGCCACGTGGTTGTGCACCACCGTTGGAGGGATGACGGTCACTTGTGCAGCGCTTGCCTGAGATGGCACCAGGCACCAAGCCAGCATCAGGGCGCGAAGTAGCCAAGCCTCTCGAATCAGGCGCATTCGTCGCAGCGCCCTTTGACTTGAATCTGCACGTTCTTGTCGCGCACCGCACGCGGCGCTTTGGACTTGTCGCTCACTTTAACCGAGAGGCCTTCGAGGCAGGAGATTCCGCCGCAATCAATGCACACAAAGTGGGGATGGTCATCGGCGTGCGATGCATTGCCGGAGCCCGAGCGCAGCTCAAATCGCCACGTGTGATCGCCCAAGTCGGTGCGCGTCAGCAGCCCGGCCTCCGTGAGATCCATGAGCACACGGTACAATGTTGCGCGATCGAAGCCGCGCCCGTTCAATGCGTCGGCGAGCTCGGCATGACTGCTTGGACCGCTGGTGCGATGCAAGTGATCCAGCACCACCAAACGCGGGGCTGTGCAACGAAAGCCCACGGCCCGCAAGGCCTCTTTGTACGCATCGAGGCTTTGAATGTCGTTGGATGGCTTTTTCATGGCGACCCAGATTGCTAGTGCACCAAGACCTCAGGCGCAAGCCTGCATCTCTTACATTCAAGTTGCGATAATTGTGCGTTGGAGTGCTCGCGCCAAGGCCTCAAGAAGCGCTTTGCGGATGTGAGTGGGCATGCGATTGTGTTTGGGTTTTGAAACTGCGCACACGCATTGCAATGGGCCTTGGTGCCTTTGGCATCGGCACGGCGCTTGCGCTTCCGGGTGCGGTCCCCAAAGTGGTCGATGGCGTGCGTGCAGTGGTGGGGCCGGCGCCTATCGCATGGCTGGAAGATCGTGTTTACGGAGCCCGTGACGCCATTGTGCAGCGGGCGCGCGCAAGCGAGGAGCCTACGCCGCTCTTTGTGGCTGCTGCTGTTCCTTCGCCTTCTTCCGTCATTCCAGGTCAGAGCTCAGATGCAGGTGCTCGGCTTGCCGAGCGACCCTTTCCACCCGCGAATTTCCAGCCCCTCTCCCCAAAGTTTGCGCGCGCCCACGATGGCGAGTGGCTTGCGATTGAAGACGACGTCACCCCCCACGCACCCGCGGCGCTCTACAAAGCCGGAGTGCATCCAGACGTGACAAGGCCCTACGCGGCGGTTGCAGTGGTGGCGATGTACATGCCGGAACTATCCCTGCATCTGGTCGCGGGTACCCGCGAGCCAGAGTCGGATGTGGTGAGTCATGACAAGCGACCAGGCCGGGTTCCCAGCGACCAAGTCCCCCACCTGATCGCCGCTTTCAACGGTGGCTGGCAGGCCATCCACGGGCACTTCGGAATGATGATCGACGGCGACCATTTTTTGCCGCCACGGGATCGCGGCTGCACGGTAGGCATCTACAAAGACGGCCATGTGGCCATGGCCACGTGGACCAAATTGGTCGCCCTCACGCCCGTGAGCGAGCTCGTTGCCTACCGTCAGGGACCTCGTTGTTTGGTGGAGCGAGGCGCCAACGCGGGAGGTCTCAAAGACGAAGCTTTGGGCTGGGGCGCATCCGTCGATGGCGAGACCGTGATTCGTCGTAGCGCTCTCGGTGTGTCCGAGGATGGTCGGGTTCTCTACTATGGCATGGGCGACGATCTCACGGCCCGCACCGTGGCCGACGCTCTTGTGCGCGCGGGCGCGGCGACGGTGATGGAGCTCGATATTAACGCGAGTTTTCCGAGGTTTTTGCTCTATTCTCACCAGCCCGACCCCACGATGGCAAAGGTGCGCGAAGCCTTGATACCAGCTAAATTTGGCCCTTTCGAGTATGTCGGGAAGCCTTGGTACAGAGACTTTTTTTACGTCACCCGGCGAATGCAAGATGCGGCTCTAAGGTGAACGAGGTCGACACGGTTACCCCACGTGCTGAGGTGTCTCGAAGACGCGACAGACATACTCAACAAAATGTTCGGCGCGTGCCTCAATCCACTGGGCTCATCTCGTTTCACTGGCATGCGCGTTACAACGCGCTAGGTTCGTTACTCATCCAAAAGGAGACTCGTTGCCATGACAAAGTCGTTTACACAACTCGCCGCATTCGCTCTCGTCCTCGGTGCTTTTGCAAGCTCGGCCCAAGCCAAGCCCGCGGGAAAAAAGGCGCCAGCCGCCTCCGCTGCGCCCGCGCCAGCCACCGTTGAGTTGGACATCAACAGCGCGAGCGAAGCCGAACTGGTTGCACTCCCCGCCGTCGGCGAGGCTTATGCCAAGAAGATCATCGCAGGCCGCCCCTACGATCGAAAAGACCAGTTGGTGTCCAAGAACGTCCTTCCTGAAGGTGTCTACACCAAGGTCAAGTCTGGCATCATCGCGAAGCAAGCGCCGGGCGCCGCAGCTGGCAACGTGAAAACGGAAGCGTCCAAGAGCGCACCTGCAGTGCCGTCGCAGCCTGCGCTTCCTGCGATTCCACAAAAGAAGTAGCTGACCTCCGGTCAGTTCTTGGCGTTGCTCTCGTATCCGGGAGCAACGCCGTTTTTATTTTCGTCGCATCCTTGCGCTTGAGCGCAGGAGAAGTACCATC
>JAYWGD010000097.1:0-2845 GCA_043778435.1 Myxococcales bacterium
CTGACTTCACTGCCGGCGAGCAAAGATCGCTGTCAAAAAACCTGTTGCAGACTCCAACTCCATTCACATCTGACAAGTCCGGATCACGTGGAGAGGACAGTGGAAAAGTGCATGCATAATTCAAGTCTGCGCCAAAACCGCCTTCTTTGCCGACGACATTCGTGTTGCGATCCCGGACGATAAAATCCGCGTCCGTGGGCGCTTTCCCGGCATTCACTGCGGCGCGGACTTCATCGATCCCCGCCGGTTTTGCAGCTACCCGAAGCGCCGACAATGCAGCTGCCGTTCGCGGCGTGCCCGATTCGAACATTCGAGGGTCGATGCCGTCGTAATCAAAAGCCTCCGGGTTCTTGCCGAGGATCCTGATCCAGTCCAACTCACTCAATTGATCGCGCAATTTGCCTGCACTCTGCACAACATCTTGAGGCACCCCTCCCAACACTGCAAAGTACACCAAATCGCCGCCTCGCGATCCGGGCGTCAATTGGCATAGCTCCGAAGCACCAGAGTCGGGCAACGACGCGGCGAAAAGAGGATTGGTACAGCTGCCAGCATTGGGCTGATAGACCCCGCTGACGTCGTGCTCTTCGCTTCGACGCGGCACGCGTCGATCGGCAAATCCGCGTACGTAGCGAGAGACGGGAAACAATGGGTCGACGCCGTAGCGTTCCTTCATTCGTGCAAACCGTGCAGAAAGTGCATCGTTCTCAGGCTCAAAGTAAGGAACCGTGCAGCCCACCGAGGTTGGAGATGCCGCACAACTCGTGCATGACGCAACGATTGCTGCGGACGCGTTCTTCAGGTTCGCGCAGTCAGATGTTCCGCGAGGGAAGACGGCCCCTTTGGTACCGGCAATGCCGGAGTAAGGCGCAGGGCGCATCGTCGCAGACTCAGGAAGCAATGCAGTTGAACCAAACGAAAAGCTGGAGAAGCGACTGCCGCCGCTGCCGGAGAATGCCTCGGGGTCTAGACTCGCATCATTTTCGTCGGTCAGCATAATGACGAGCACCAGCGAATCGGGGCGCAAAAATGCTTTTCGTTGTTTGAGTATATTGTCACGCAAACCGCTACGCACCGTGTTGGTGCTCCCGTTGAAGTCGGAATCGCGCGCGACGAAGTTGCTGTAGGGATCGGGCGCGATCAGAAACTGATAGACCGACTCCAACTGGCCCTCGATGCCGCAACCGCTTTGCCCGATGCCGCTTGTTTCCGAGGGCACAATGTCGCTTGGATTGCCGAAGAACTTTGCGAATGCGTTCAGGAGCGAGCTCTCCTCTTTGTAGGGCTTTGCTGGCATGGCAGCAGTGGGCTCACGCCCCGCACGATCTGGGTACCACGCCAGGAAGCGCGCGGGCTCCGTCACTGGCGATGTGGCCGATGGAGTCGTTGGTGCATAGAGTTCCGCGTGCCGGTTGAGGGTTCCGCCGCCGCTGCTGCAAATGTCTCCCGCACTGCCCATCGATGAAGTCACGAATCCAAGGTGCATGTCGCTGATGGCGCTGAACGCGAGTTTCCCCTGCGCGCAGACACCGCCGTTGCTCGACCCCAGCGCCTGACCATTGTCATCCACGCAACGTGGGAGAATCAGCCCAGCGATAAGATTCGGGATCGACTCTGCAAAGAAGCGCTGCTTGTCACCCATCGAGCGCGAATCATCCACCGCAAACAGAAGATCGATCTTGGAGGTCTTCGAAGTCACCACCGGTCCGGCATCCGCTGCGCTGCCGTCCAAGCCACTGGCCGCAGCGTCATCTCCCTGCCCGCCACCATCAAGGCCCGTCAACACCGAGAGGCCACGGAGTGGCGGGTCGCTACAAGCGATTGCGACAGCGCCAAACAATGACGACACGATAAAAAATGTTCGAAACGAAACCCTTTTCTCAAAACTCATCATGCGTCGGAAGCTATCCGAAATTGCAGCCTACAACCAGTTCATTGCTGACCCGCTGAATCACCCCACCACCACTCACAAGCTCGGCGCGTCGCCTTCTTCTTCGTCCTCGTCGTGGCTCTGGTCTTCACTCGCCAGCATCGTGCCAAATGCGGCGCGCAGTGCCGCGAGTTTGCGCGCGTTCATGCCACCTACGGCCAACAGCTCGGCATCGCTGGCCTTCTGAATCTGCGCGGGGCCTCCCACATGCGTGAGCAATGCACGTTTCGCGATAGGGCCAATGCCAGGCACTCCATCCAACAAACTGGCGAGGCGCGTCTTGGTGCCTAGCTTCTCTCGCATCTTGTTCGAGTAGCGATGTGCCTCGTCGCGGAGCTGCACAAGCCATCCCAGTGAGGCACTTGTGCGGACCGGGATGGGGTTCTTCTGGCCCGGTAAGTACACGCGATCAGTGAGCGTTTCGCCGAGCACGTTTTCCTTCTCTTTGGCCAAGCCTACGATAAGCACGCCTTCGATGCCCACTTCAGCTGCAGCCTCGAGCGCCATGCGCAATTGACCACGACCACCATCGACCACGAACAGGTCGGGCAAGGCCCACGAGCCGTCGTCACTCTCCTCTTTGCCGCGCGCGAATCGGCGAGAGAGCACCTCTTTGATGGCGCCATAGTCGTCGCCGCCGATATGCTGCCTGCCTGCACCGGAGCCCGTGTTTTGTCCGCGAACATGAAAGCTGCGGTAGCGAGCCTTGTCGAGTTTGCCCTCGCTCATGGCGACAACCACACCCACCGTATCTTGGCCGCCCATGTGTGAAATATCGGTGCACTCGATGCGCAAAGGCAAACGATCCATGCGCAAAACACCCTTGAGCTCGGATGCGCGCGACTCTACATCTTCGCGATTTTTCTTAGCGGCCTCGGCCGCGTTTTGCGCATTGTCGCGTGCAAAGTTGAGCAA
>JAYWGD010000098.1:0-8209 GCA_043778435.1 Myxococcales bacterium
GGCGGAGTCCACCGCTCCAGCGAGGCATCCAACTCTCCAAATCCAACCGTGAGCGATGCCGCGACGCCCGCAGCGCCGTTGGCCCCTGCTCGGCCGCGCTCGGGGGTACGGTTCTTCCCAATCACACTGGGTGCGTTTTCGCCCGATCCCTCATCCCAATCAACAAAGAGTGCGCTGCTCGATGTACCGCGCTCGTACGCGTCAATTTGCGGCTCTTTGCGGAGTGCCCCCGAGCCCGCGCTCCAAGATCCGTTTGCGCAAATGCGCACCTCTCTGGGCTCCGTGTCTGACGTACCTGGATTTCCGAGTGCGGCCGCACCCAACGCGCCCGCGGATGCAGCGCCGGCCTGCAAATGAAGTCGCGCAAGCGACGCTTTTGCAACGTCCGCCATCGCAAGCGCAATGCGCGATGCACCCGGGCCATCTTGGCTGCCTGCATCGTCTGTACGCAGATCCAAATCGTACAAATGCACGGCCCCAATACGCATCAGTGCAAGTCCCACTTGGCGGCTGGTCGTAATGCGGGTCGTGCCTGCACCTGGCGCCCACGTTGTGCAGTCGAAGCCGCCAATGATGGAGACGCGCGGCAAATCGCTTGCCCGCGCACCGCCAGCGTATGCGCCTGCGCAAGCGAACGCCTGGCCCTGGGCCTTAAACCGTTCGCTCTGAAGCGCCCGCGCCAAAGTGAGGTAGGGGCGCGTTGGCGTGCCTTCGGCGTCGTCTCGGCCCGTTGGGCTAAGAAACACGCCCGACTTGCGATCTACCTGACAGATCGCACTGGGAGACTCACCAAATGAGCATGGCGGGAGTCCGGAATTTGCGGCGCTGTCGGAGACACAAGTTGCCCCAGCGCAAAGAACCGGCGACTCGCCAACGCATCCGCCTACGCTCAACATGACAACGCTTACCATCAGAGCCCTTCCCGCGGCGCCAGCTCGCTTGGCGCGAAGAGAAGTTGGGACCGGTCCCAAACTGGATAGAATGTTCTTAGGTGTTCGCATTGGTGGGTGCCTCCTTAGCAACTCGCGAGGCCCTTCGGACGAACATAGCCCAAGGTTGCGTCCGGAGCCCATGGCGCCGCTTGCAAAATATTCGGGTCCCTACACACTTGGAGTCTTCCATTCATGAAGCAAGAAGAAGAACTTCAACCAGGCACGCGCGTTCCAGGTACGCAGTATGTGGTGCAACGCACGCTGGGCCGCGGAGGTCATGGTGTGGTGCTCGAGGTGGAACACGCGTTTTTGGCCAAGAGCTACGTGATGAAAGTGCTGCACGCGACGCTTGCCGACAGCGAGGAAGTCGCGCGACGCATGCGCGAAGAGGCACGTATTTTGGCCAGAATGGACCACCCCAACATCGTTCGGGTCGTGGACGGCGGCATGACGGCGGAACGCGACGCACGACCGTACTTTGTGATGTCTTCACTCAAGGGCGAGCCTCTGCTCAATGTGCTGCGACGACGCGGCGTCGGCATAGGCGCGAAGGCCGCCATTCACATCGCACTCGATGTTCTGGACGCACTGGATACCGCCCACATGCAGCATCAACTGGTGCACCGCGACATCAAGCCAGCGAATATTTTTTTGTGTCGCTTGAACCCCAACGAGGTGCGCGCCGTGCTGCTTGATTTTGGCGTTGCGCGCGTGCTTGCAAGCCCGCTTCGGCATACCCAAGGCCCAACATTTCTGGGCACCTTGCGTTACGCTGCGCCAGAGCAATTGCGAGGTGATGCAACCTTCTCTTCCGATCTCTACGCGGTCGGAATTTGTCTGTTCGAGACGCTTACCGGCAAGCATCCGCTAGGACTGCACAAGGCGCAGGAAGATTGGGTGCGAGCCCACACACGCGTCGAGCCGATGCGCCTTGGCGACTGCATCGACGCACCCGCATCTCTGGAAGCATTTGTCGCGCGGGCTTTGGCGAAAAAAGAGGAAGATCGTTTCCCGTCGGCCTTTGCGATGGCGGGAGCGCTACGCCTTTTGCTTGACGAGTTGCCGGATGCCGTCGACAACGACGCCGAGGATCAGACCGAATCCATGGTACTCGAGCATGCGCTGACCACCGTGTCGCGCAAGACGGCGTGGATCCCTGCCGCCGCAGCGGCACCCGAAATGCCTGCACCGGACGCACTCGAGAGTACCGTGGACGAGCGCCAAGGGCGCACGCCAGCATCTCTCGCGCCAAATCCGGCTGCACTTGAGGCGTTTCGACCAAGCCGCAATCCGCTTCCCGAGACATGGAAAAAGCCAAGGGAATCGCCAGTTTTTCGAACGACTACCGAGCCTAACCGCATACGCATGTGCCTTGCCGCGGCGGCGGTGTTTGGTCTTGCGATCCCCGCCGGCAACAAGCTCTTTTTCTCTCCCAAGCCAGAGGCCCAGGAAACCGCGCATCTGGCGGCTGACCCCACGCCCGCGCCCGCTGCAAACCCGGCCGTCAAACCGGTGCCTGCTGGGCAGCCACTGCTCACGCCCGTGATGGGCGAAACAACAGAGCCCACAAGTTCAGGGGTCGAGGCCACTGCAACAAGCGACAAAATCTCGCGCACGCCGCCGGCTCATCCCGGACCAAAACGTCTCAAAGTCTCGACCGACGAAGTCTTGCGCCTACGCGCGCACAAGCCCAACCTATGACGCCGCGGCGGCTGCGAGCTTGCTGGCCGCATCCAAGAAACTCTGCATGTCGGCCTCGTTCATGGTGGGCTCACCTGGCGACACGTTGTCCAACTTTCCGGACAACATCCATTGTTCAAGCTCGTCGGTGAGCGCGTACAAATGATCCAATGAGTCGATGACAAACAACAGCGGCTGAAAGTGGTCGATCTCAAAGTATTGATTCACCACCCATCCCATTTGAAAGGGGAAGCGTTGCACCTTGGACGACGTGCACGAGTGGACCAACTCTCCGGGCGAACTGAGCAGGCCGGCGCCATAGGCTTTGTATTCCCCGGGCTTGTCGCCGGGCATCAAACCGAACTCCACCGTGAACCAAAAAAAACGCGCCATTGCCCTAAAAATGCTCGTGATGCAGCGCAGCCGTTCGGTCTCATCGGAAATGAGCGACACCCTCTTGGCGGCCGTGTACGCGCATGCGCCGAAGCGAACCAAGGCCTGCGTAAAGCGCTGGTCGGTATGCATTGGCACGTGCCCCGCAACGTCGTGAAAGATGTCGGGCTCGGGCAAGTAGTTGAGCGTTGCCGCATCACGAATGGTGATGGTCGTGGGAAACTCGCGCTTCGCGATGCAGTCGAAGAACACAAAAGACGGAACGTAGCCGCTGACAGCGCGCGCTTTAAACCTTGTGCTGGCCTCTAGGAACTTGTTTACCTCGTCCAAGCGCGGCACGCGGTGAGGATCAAACTGGAGAATCTTCAGGCCATCCAAGAACTGTGGCGGAGCATGGGCCGCCCACGGCGCTTGCATGCGCGCATACAGCTCTTTCCACGAGTTGTGATTCTCCTCGCTGTACAGTGCGTAGGGCTGATGGATGTAGACTTCATCGTTTTGAACAGCCTGCTCTATGAACGGCGACTTGGTCGTGGTGAGGCCGAAAGGCGCCAAGCGCTGCTTGTCTAGCTCTGTGTACTCTGCATTCGTAAGGGCAGCCTGCGTGGTCATGGCAGAGAGTCTAGTGCTTCAACGGTCGGCACTCAATGCTCCTGGCCGCCGCCACGCATCGAGAATGCGCCTCCGCCTATTCCACGCAAAATGCTTACGACGCCACCCTCAGGGATGGCCTCAGCACATACGCGTACCGAAAGCGCCTCTCCATCCGTAGGCGGCGAAAACATGAAATCGGTACGCATGGTGAAGTAGCTCGTTTCGAGTCATTCATCGACAACTTGACGGGAACTCCGCTTCGCGCTTTTTTATGGTGCGTCTCTAGCGAACTTCATCCCCCACGCGGACGGCAATTCGCTAGCTTTGCGCAGTCGCTTTGAAACCATCCGTCATCGCCATCTCCCTTGCGGCTCTGCTTTTGCCCCAGATTGCGCTGGTTGCGGCGGCCCAATCGCGGCCCGATCGTGCCTTTGGCTTTTCGATGTTTCCCGAATCTTCATGGGTGCAGTGTGCACTTTTTTGGCGCGCGCCCAATGGCAAGGAGATGCCACTGCACGCCGGGTGTTTTCAAGGCGGACCATGCATCTCCGAAGTCACGCGCCGGCGAGATCTGCAGATTTTCGGCGAGCGATTTGTCGCTCCTTATGGACAAGCGGCGGTGCTGCATCGCATGCAGATTGCCATGCACGCGTTTGCGCTTCATGTGCCGACGCACAACGGTGCGCTCGTGCTTCGCGCAACCCATGCAACCAATCTTAGGCCGGAGGCGCACGCCGAGCACGTGGTGCAAGTGGTGCCATGAAGCACTTACCCGGGCTCTTCAGGCTCAGCATGGCGCTGCTCCTTGCGCACAGCGCGAAGAGCACGTTGAACGAGCTTAGCCCGCCTGTGCTTTTGGAGCCCTATGCTCCCGCGTTTGCATGTTCGGTCGGGGTGCTGCGCGCGCTTGCCTATTTGCGCTTTTTGCTCGCAGCGTTGGTGCTTTGGTCACGTGCTGCGCGTCCGGCGTTTTTACTTTCCGGCATGACTGCGCTCTACACACTTTTTGCAAACACACTTGAGTTTCACAACAACCGCTACGCCCTCGCCCTCTACGCATTGTGCGCCGGCGTCGCTTTTGCACGCACGGAGCCTACCTCGATTGGGCTCACCCTTTTGCGTGCACAGTGCACTTTTATTTATTGTGTCTCCTCGCTAAGTAAGCTGCTCGATCCGGATTGGGCGGGGGGCGCGGTATTGCGCGCGCGCTTGGTGTGGTTCGAGGGACTTGCAACCGCGCGTGGCGCGCCGTTAGCGCTTGTGCGTACGCTGCAAGACACCAACGTTTCGCATGCACTTTCTCTGGGTGCCATTGGAACCGAGCTTTTGTTGGCCGTGGGCTTGTGGATGCCGCGCATGCGTCTTGTGGCCACATGTGTTGGCGTGGCATTCCACCTGATCATCCAGCTTACGGCGAAGGTGGAGACCTTCTCGTGGCTCACGCTTACGGTCTACGCCGCATTCTGGATGGCGCCCGCGAATGAGCGCGCTACTTCGTCCACTCAGGGCGCGTAATCACAGGCAGCTGCAAGGCGCGTTCGCGATCCAAATCCAAGTTGCCCACATGCAGGCCTAGCGGTGACTGCGCCCACTTGTAGATGGCCGCAAAGAACAGACGCGTGAAGCGCTCCGCGTCGCTCTTCAGCTGCACGGCATCGCACTCCGGAAAGCAATGGACGAGCACAGGCAACGCATCGCTCCCACTCAAGCGCTCCCCCACGAGCAATGCCAGCCACGCATCGAGCACCGGGTAGGGCATCAAATCTTTCTCATCCTCTTGGCCCGGAGCAAGCTCGGCGCTTGCGGGGATGGCAAGCGTCGCCGCGATGGCAGCACTGGGTTTTTGCTCATGGATATATGCAATAAGCGCATTGACCAGGGTCTTTGGGAGATTGGCAATGGGCGATATCGCGCCCTCCATATCGCCGCCGATGGTTGTATAGCCCACGGACTTTTCGCTCATGTTGCTGGTCTGCAAAAACAAGGCTCCGGCTGCATTGCTCCAGTTCCACATCGCCGCGCCACGTACTCGCGCTTGTACGTTTTGTTTGGTGGCAGCCGGGACTTCGTGACCTAACATGGCAAAGGTCATGGCCTCGGCAGCCTGTTTGCTGTCGGCGATGGACACCACGGCAAAGCTTGCGCCGAACTCTTCAGCTGCCAAGCGTGCTGCTTCTTGCGTACGTGCCGAAGAGTGTTCGGAAGACATGTAAAACGCATGCACTTTGGGTGCATTTAGCAACAACAAGCTTGCGCGCTTTGCAAGCCACAAGCAAAGCAAGCTGTCGCGCCCGCCCGAGAGCGCCACGCCAAAACATAAAAATGCCCCGCTCTTGGCAAAGTAGTCGGCAAGTCCTCGCGCCAGAACGTCCAGCAATTCTTCATATAGATCGGGGCGAACCCCAAAACGCGCAAGCGGCGCGTAGGTCTCATGCGCGGGCGCTTGGCTGACCCATGGCACATCACTTTTCACGACAAGAGCCGTGCCATTCGGGCGCGCATTCGCCTCGTCGCGATCGGCTCGGAAGCTTGTGTGCTCCGATCGATGACGCCGCGTGCGATCGACATCAATGGTCACAACACGAGTTTGTGCCGTCAGACGTGCCGCATCAAGAAGCACGCGACCACTTTGCGCCACGTATCCGCCGCCATCAAAGACCAGGCCATCGTTTCCCCCCACAAGGTTGCAGTATACAACGACAGCCTGGGCGTCGCTGCTACGTGTACTCACCAGTTCACGACGTGTGTCTGCGATGCCCACGCGGTACGGCGAGGCAGAAACGTTGACGACGATTTCGGCGCCTTGGTACGCGCGCCTGCACGTGGGACCAAGGGGCGACCACAGGTCCTCACAGACCTCGAGCGCAACACGAACGCCATCCAGATCGAACAGCAAATCTCCAAATGGAGTGCCGCCCATTGCCTGACCGATGAGCCCCGATCGGCCACGTGCAAACGTACGGCCCTCGTAGAAGACTCCATAGGAAGGAAGGCGCTCCTTGGGGACTACGCCGAGCACGCGACCACCGCGCACGAGCGCCGCGCAATTGTAGAGCGCCCCCTCAAACTGAACAGGCAAGCCCAGCACATGAACGCTCTGGTGACTGGATGTTTGATCCGCAAAGCGGAGCAACTCGACCCATGCGGCCGAGATTAACTCTGGGAACTGAACGAGATCTTCGAGCGGGTATCCTGTGACTGCAAGCTCAGGGAACACGACCAAGTCTGCACCGGCAGAAGATGCCTCAAGAGCACGCGCAATGAGCGATGTAACATTTGTGCATACCGCACCCACTGTGGGGTTGGTCGGCGCAAGTGCGATCCGGAGCAACCTCATGGAAGCGGTCCGCTCGCGCGGATTGTGTCAGTCTCGCTTCGGTAACGCTCGTAATATCGCAGCACGCGCACAACATAGTCGCGAGTCTCCTGATACGCAGGGATGCCGCCGGCGCGAATGACGGCAGTTTCTCCTGCATTGTAGCCCGCGACAGTAAGCGACAAGTCGCCGTTGAACGTGTTCGCGAGCACACGCAGGTAACACACACCACCGAAGATATTTTCTCGCGGGTCGTGCATGTCTTTCACGCCCATGGCCTCGGCTGTTGGACCCATCAGCTGCATCAAGCCGCGGGCGTTGCTGCGCGACACGGCGCGCGGATCGTAGTCGCTCTCTACCTTGACCACTGCGCGTACGAGTGCGACCGGGATTTGATAGAGCGCGGCGGCTTCGACCATGATTGCGTCGTAGCGCTCGAATCTGGCAGGATCGCGATCTTGAGGCGCAACGCGGGAGGCGTCGGGACGCGCAATTCCCGAGTCACGGAGGAATGGGGCGGCGCCTTTGGTTGTGGGGCGGCTTGTGAAACGGATGCTGCCGTCTTTGTCTATGGTCTTGTAAATATCAGCGAGGGCAAGGCCTGGCGACGCGACGAGCGCGAGGCAGAAGGCAAAAGAGAAAAGCGAGCTCACGCTTGGTATTGTTGCGGAATGGCGCTGCGGCTGCAAGTTCGCTGTGGTGGGGCATGGGCGGTTGCACGCGAAGGCTTGACTCGGAAAGTGCACCGCACGTACGTGCAAGTCATGAAAAGCGTCTTTGCATCACTCCTCACCGTGCTTGTTGTTGGTTGCGGCAGCTCGACGGGCACATCACCCACGCCCGGCAATACGGGTAACAGCACGGAGGCCTGCACCACCGAAGATGAGTACTGCCAAGAGACCACGGGCCCAGCCTCGTCGATCGAGGCGCAGCGCAGCGCCTGCCGGGATGCGATTCATACAGTATCGGCAGCCTGCACGATCACTCCTCGTATCGGTTGCTGCGGCGTGAACGGTGGAACGACGAAGGTCTGCTACTTTGGGAGTGCCAAGACTCCTTATGCGCAGGCGTGCTCGGCGGCGCGCGGCACCTGGACACCAAACTGAGGTAGCGGACGCTCGCTGCGGGCACACGGTCGAAGTGGGGGGGGGGCGCCGAAGCGGCGCGGAGGGAGAGTGCGCGGCCTCGCTCCTCCGGCGAAACACCGGCGCCGGTGAGGCCGGGGGGCTCTCGCTGGCCGGTCGTACGAACTCCTCCGCGATCGGGGCGAGACGCACGCACCAACGGCTTCAGC
>JAYWGD010000099.1:0-8196 GCA_043778435.1 Myxococcales bacterium
CCAATCGGAAAGAGAATCTTCTGTATTAGCTCGTTGAAGTTGCGGTTTCCGATTGGGACTGGAAACAGCGTGTTTTTGTTGCTAGAGGAATGGCTGAAGGTTATGCGATTGAGTGTGAGCATCTCCAACCCACACATTCTCAACCTCTCGCCGCCGCTCAATATGCTGCCCAAATGGTTCGGGCCTCATGTGGCGTACACCATGGCCAAGTTCGGAATGAGCATGTGCGTGCTCGGCATGGCAGAGGAATTCAAGGGCCGCGGCATCGGCGTCAACGCATTGTGGCCGCGCACGGTCATCGCCACCGCCGCAGTGCAGAACCTGCTTGGCGGCGACACCGTCATGAATGGCAGCCGCAAGCCTGACATCTTGGCCGACGCTGCCCACGTGATCTTCAACCGCTCCGGCAAAGAGTGCACCGGCAACTTCTTCGTTGACGACGAAGTGTTGGCCTCAGTGGGCATGACGGATCTGTCTGGCTACAGCATGGTGCCTGGCTCCGAGCTGTTTCCGGATTTCTTTGTGTGAGCAATCACACGCTTGAAGCGTAGCGCCTAGCTACTGAAGCAACACAACATCCACAGGCGAAAATGCTGTGGGGATGGGGCTTTGGGTGCGCGTTGCTCCAGTGACAGCATTGAAGACCGTCAATCCCGCAGGTACACCGCCGCAATCGCGAACGCAACCGTGCGGGAAGAACAGCTGAGAGCCGGAAATATCTAGGGCCAGATGATCGATATGCTCCGGCGCGAAGGTATCCCAGCGACCGTGCATTGCGTGGTCTGCGCCTAGGTAGATCAGATGGGAGGATGGTGCCGGACCGAACTCGGTGTGCATCACCATCCACCCTACTCCTTGCGCGGGGTGCACCATCTGCAGGGCCCCCACCATGCCATCTTTGGGCAAGGACGAAACCGACGCGGAAAGCGTCGTGAGGTTCACCTCTTCCACTTGGCCGCCATCCAACATCAATAGTGCGGGCTCCACCACGAAGAGGCGCTGCTCTGTGCAGTGCATCGACATGTCCAAGTCTGGCGTCCCGTGCAGCTCCACGCCCTGTACCCCCGACTTGACGGCATCCGCATCCAGCACGCTCGGCACAGCACTTGAGACGTCGATCACGGCCAGGACGGGGCGAGCGGCCCTACCGGTGGCATGATCCTCGCGACGCAGTTGAACGAATGCACGCGAGCCACAAATGGCCATCGTATTTGCATCCGGATTTCCGTCTGGGTCACTCAAGTATGCAAGGGACACTGGCTGCAGTGCGCCGGTGTCCAGTTGCAGCAGCCACAGTGGATTGCCGTTGCCCGACGACGTGACGAGTGCTCGTTTGGCATCGAGCACAAGAATGTCGGTAGGCTTGGAAATCCCTGGGAGAGCAATTGTGTTTTGAATCGAACCATCATTCCAAATCCTGCGCAGTGATGGGGTGGGGCTCTGCATCAGCGCATACAAGACGCGGCCAAAAGCACGTGTTCGTACAAATGCTGTACCAAAACGCAGCTCCATCACCGATGCCCAAGGTGCTTCCAGAGTGCGGATGCTGAGCTCACCATTGCGGCCGATGGCCACCACACGCGGCCGAATGTCTGCTGTGCTCGAATCTCGTCTGCCCGCATCAGCGACGACTGCATCTTGGAGGGACGCATCCGAACTCGCGGTGGCGTCTTGGAGGGACGCATCCGAACTCGCGGTGGCGTCTCTGCGCCTCACGGTGTCCGATTCGAACACGGGGGCTGGCTCGGACACGCACGCAAGCGCGCCTACGCACATGCCTAGAAGTCCCACCAAGAGAATGCGTCGAGCCATGGCGTTCATGGGGACACCTGCATCGAGGCGCAATGTAGCGCGCCTCGACCACGAAGCAGTTCGTCCGCGGGTTGAAACACCGGAGTGAAACCTGCGGCTTGATAGGCCGCCGCAACTTGGGTCTCATAGAACTTGTTGAGCGCTTTATCGAACATGACCATAGACTCCCGTTCGAAGGAGGGAATGATGGCCGTGGTATTCACCAAGATCGAGTTGCTGTAGGTGCGTACCAAGCTCGCGCCATATTTTTGAAACGGGATGGGCATGGGGATTCGAATCACGCGATATCCTTTTGCTTGAAACACCGCGGCCCCCTCATCGAGATAGATGCGCGCAGTTTGGCAGTCTCTTGCAAGCTCGTGATCGATTGCAGCTGCCTCCATAGTTTCGGGAAGGATCTCGTTGACCAACACTGTTGTGGACGACACCATTTTGGCCCAGATGTCCAAGTGCCTGGTGGTGTCGAGGCCCACAGGAAACAGATGCGTCGTTTTGCATCCCAGTGCGGACCGATACAAATCGAGAACCTGCGCTTCTGTCATTTTAGGATTGGCGTGGAGCACACGGCGCGTGCTGAAGCAGTTTCCTGCCTCATCCGTCATGAAGTTTCCGCCCTCAAAAAACATGGGCACGGCATCCACAGCCACACCCATTTGCCGTCCCAATGCAAGTGGAGCACCATCGTCAATCGGGCGCTTTGGATAGTAGCCAAAGTCCAAAAATTTTCGGGCACCGAACCCGTTCTTCACGGTGATGGGCGCCCAATCGCGGGCCCATACGGTGGGGTCTTCGGGGGTGGCAGACGCCATGGGTCGCTCAATGAGGATCACCTGTGAGAACTTCGTGCCCAAGGCCGCGCGTAGCTCCGTCATGACACGAACCCGCAACGGGTCTGCGGCGTTGTCGGGTGCAACCAAGTAGATCTGCGGCGCGCCTGCGTCGAGCAGGGCCAAAAAAAGTGCGGCGGCCTTGGGCTCGTAGTCAAAGATTTGATAGCTCAGCACCACGCTTTGGCCGGGCATGTATTCGGGCACAGCTTGAAACGACGCTGAGCGCGGCGTTGCAGCATCTGCGTCCACGGGAGCATCATTACGCTGAGCATCTTCAAGCTGTGCATCCCGCCGAACGATCGCTTCGGCGTCCTTGGGCGCAGAGTTAGGCGAGCTTGCCGCTTCGACGCATCCTGGAGCGAGCAAACAAAGCGAGCCTCCAAGTACAAGAAGGGACAAAAATGTGAGCTTTGCGGGATGCTGCAGCGATGGGGCTAAGGGAACCGCGAACACCCACTCAGTGTGGTCTGCAAAGTGCAGCGAAGCAAGCCAGGCCAACGCATTTGTCCGCGCGCATACATGCAGCACATCTGCTGCGCATCTGCAGCGCGAGCACCCTTAGGTGCCGCAGAAGGTGCGGTAGTTGGCTGTAAATTCGCTCGCTGCGGGCTCTGCCAGAGCCTGCCTGTCGCGCGTCTCCGCAAAGGGATGTGTTACCGCGGCGAGCAGCGCCTCGTAAGGCGCCATGTTGCCATGTTGCACGGCCGCTGCGAGCGCTTGCTCCACCAAATGATTGCGTGCGATATACACAGGGTTGGTGGCGCGCATCAGGTCTTGTGCAGATTGCAGTGAGCCCTGCGCCGAGAGCCGCGTGTGCCAACGAGCCATCCACGTACAAATGTCTGAGCCTTGCCCAAGCAGCGTGGTCAGCGCCGTGGTTTCGCCGTGTGCCGCCGCAATCACCATGCGGTGAGCGAGCGTGAAGTCGGCGCTCTGTGCATGCAGCAGTTGTAGCCAATCTTGCACGAGCTCAACGTCGCCAGGTCCCGGATCTTTGATGCCAAGCTTGGCGCACGCTCCTGCCAACCAGAAGGCCGGGTACATGCTGTCGAAGGTTTCAAGTGCTTCGGTGGCGAGGGCGACTGCGCGCTCTTCATCGTTGCCATGCTCCGCAGCAATCAGAGGAAGAAGTGCCTCGGCCAAACGCGCAAGGTTCCACTTGGCAATCTTGGGCTGTTGCCCAAACGCATAGCGCCCATTGGCGTCAATGGAGGAAAACACCGTCGACGGTGAGTAGGCCTCGAGGAATGCACAAGGGCCGTAGTCGATGGTCTCGCCAGAGAGCGTCATGTTGTCGGTGTTCATCACGCCGTGAACGAATCCAACGTTCATCCATTTGGCGAGGAGCGATGCTTGTTGCTCGACGACGGTCGCGAGCAACGCAATGTAGCGATTGGTACTGTGTGCAATATGCACATAGTGGCGAGCAATGACAAAATCGGCCAATCGCGTCAGCTTTTCCTGCTCGCGTCGCGCTGCAAAAAACTCAAAGGTGCCCACGCGAATGTGACTGGCGGCCACGCGCACAATCAGGGCGCCAGGCAGCATACTCTCACGTGCGACTTGCCCTCCGGTAGCGATCACTGCGAGCACACGCGTGGTCGGGATGCCCAGCGCGTGCATCGCCTCACCCAGCAAATGTTCTCGCAGCATGGGCCCGAGCGTGGCCTTGCCGTCGCCTCCACGAGAGAAGACGGTGCGCCCCGATCCCTTGAGTGCAATGTCGCGACGCACGCCGTCTCGATCCACGATCTCTCCAAGCAGCAGCGCGCGTCCGTCGCCCAACTGAGGCGAGAACCCGCCGAACTGGTGACCCGCGTAGGCTTGTGCGATGGGCAACGCGCTGGCTGGGATTTGGTTGCCCGAAAGCACCGCAAGCCCGTCGTCACTGCGAAGAAACGGCACGTCAAGGCCCAGCTCCAGAGCCAACGCCTCGTTGAGCTGGACGAGGTGCGGCGAGGGAGCACCACTGGGCGTGCATCGTGCACCTAGATCGGAAAGCTGTTCGGCAAAGGTGTTGGAGAAGGAAATCAAGCCCGCACATTGTTGTACGAAATGGCGACGATGTCGCTCGAATTTTTGCTGCATTGGGCTTGAGTGTTGGCGCAAAGAAAGTGCTAACCGACACGGCCTTGACATTGTTCGATTTTGGTCTAATTAGAAAAGTATCTAAATATGAACACATTCCGCAATCCCTTTGAAGCACTCGGTGATCCCACACGGCGCGCCATTTTGGCGAGCTTGCGCGGCGGTTCGAAAACGGCAGGCGAGCTCTCAGAGCAATTCGAGCTGTCGAAAGCGACGCTGTCCCATCACTTCAAGGTGTTGCGTGAGTCGGGCCTTGTGCGTGCGGAGAAGCGAGGCACGAGTGTGGTTTACACGCTTCAGTCCAATCTCATTGAGGATGTAGCCGCAGAGCTCTTGGGTCTTCTTCAAGAAGTTCAGCCGCGCGTGCGCAAAACAACCAGAGGAGAGTCCCGATGAAGAACAAATTGCAAAGTGCAGATATTTTGGCTTTGGCTGTGCTTATGGCAACCCACGTTGCAACAGCATGGCAATCTCACTTCTCTGTGTTGGTATGGACTTTGCCGTTGATTGCACTTTTAAGTTGGGTTTTCTTGCGCGTTTGGGTGCCGCGAATGCCCGCCTCGCTGAGAATTCCAGGGCCTGAGCGTGAGGCGCGCATGATGGGGCTTGCGGTTGTGTTGCTCATCTGTGTGATGCAGCTCATTGTCGTCCTTCAACCTCGGCAGCAATCCGACAGAGTGACGGAGCTCATGATTGTGACGGCTCTTTTCTTTGTGGTGGCGGGACTGATTCTTCCCAAGGTGCGGCAGAACCGATGGTTGGGCGTACGCGTGCCTTGGACGCTGTCATCTGCCGAGACGTGGTCGGCCACACATCGTGTTGCCGGCGCGAGCATGGTCTGTGCTGGCGTTCTCACTCTCCCATTGTCTGCGACATCCCACACTGCACTGGCAGGCGTGGTTCTTGGTGCGGGAGGCCTGGTGCCCATTGTGTACTCATGGTGGCATTACACCACGCACCATCACGCGGGCTGAGCGCACGACTCGCTAGGGATTTGCAGGACTGAGTTCGTACACCGCTTGCCAATCGATGACGGGGAGCGGCTTACCCGGGAGGGCGTGTGCCGTTGCTTGCAATTGTGCGGGCGTGAGCCACGGGCGTGCCAAGTCGAATTCTGTCATAAGTCGCGCATATGTGCATTCTGCATCTATGTCGGGAAGCGTAAGATGCAGTGGATTGACAAGCACCAGCGTGCGTTCGCTGTGGTTGCAATGCAGTGTTTCGCCTGTCCAGCGCGCCCAAGTGGGGTTGGCGTAGAAACGCATGTGCCACACGTTGTTGGGCGCGGCATCGATCACCCTCAATGTCCGTGGATCGCTCTGCTGCGCGTTGTAGACCGCCTGCATCGTGCGTACGCTACCGCGCCAATTGATGGGCCATAGCGTGAGCGCGAAGAGAACCACCATGTTCAGTGCAACCAGAAGCAGAAGCACCGGAGAGAGGGACCAACGCACGAAGCGTGAGTCTCGCAGCCAAGCGTCCAATCTCTCTGCCAATCCAGGAAGCGCATGCGCCGAAGCCGCCATGGCAAAAGGCAGCAGTGGAAACACAAAGCGCTCCTCCTTGTGACCGAAGAGGCTTTGCCCAACGATGCCGACGATCAGCGCGCCGCTGAGGGCACTCTTGGGGTGCTGGCGCAAGTACACCAGCATGGTGATCATGCATGCGAGCGCCGACACCACACAGAGGTTTCCCAGTGGCAGATAGGCAAATGCAAACCACGGCTCTAGACCAAAGGAGTCGGCCATGCCATGGGTTACATTTTGGGTGTAGTACGCAAGTAGTGGAAGCTCTCAGCTTCCGTAGCCCCATCGGTTGCAAAGTGCACCGATGGCAAGCGCGCTGAGGCTGCCACTGATCACTATCGCGATGTGCTTGGGCGACGGAACGGATCGGCGTAGAGCCACCGACAGCACGTAGCCCAGCACAATGAACAGCACTTGGTACCGCGCCTCGAATGCAAGTCCGAAGGCCAAGCCGCTCAGCCAAAAATCTCGTTGGCGGCTACGATGTAAGGCGCGCAGGCTACGCTCGGCGAGCAGCACTCCGAAAGCCAGGAGTGCGCCAGTGAGGTTCTCGGCCGATGTGCGCACGGCGAGGTACGGCACGAACGCATAGAGCCAAACCCAGCTCTGACGCCAATGTGCCTCGCCTAGCGTGTGACGCATCAGGAACGCGATGGCCGCGAGTGAAACAGCGCCATGCCCTACGCGCAGCAACGTGACTTGTGCGAAAGGGTTGTGTACCCCCAGGGTTTCCATGACTCGGATGAGAAAAGTGTAGAGTGCAGGCAGAAGCCATGAGCGCATCTTAAGGCCGTACTCTAGAGGTGCTTGCTCCGGTGTGAGGCGACCCAATTTGACGCCTGCAAACTCCAGCGTCATGTAGTGCTCGTCCAAGTGGAAGAAGCTTCGGCTGTAGAGTGCAGCTATCAATGTACAAAGTGCAGCTACATAGAAGGGCCAAGGTGTACGCGCACGTGCTGCGATCAAGGCTTTGGCTTAGGCCCCTTTGCCTGCGCACGGAGGCGAGACGGCCACAGCAGAGTCCGCATCCCATTCGGCCGGGGTACGTGCTGTCACGGCGAGGGCATGAAGGCCCGTTTCGAACTCATGCTTGTAGAGTGCATTGACCCACCGGTGCCTCGCTACCGCATTCATGCCCTCGAACACCGCGGAGACTACCACCACCTTGAGGTGCGAATCACCGATGCGTCCGGCGCCATGCTTGTGGCTTTCGTCGATGACCTCAAAATGAAACACGCCCGGGGTAGACCCGAGCGTGCTCCGTACGCGTTCGATGCGGCTCATGCATGCAGATAACCACGCATCTTGCGATGTTGCGAGGGCAAGCGAAGCTTGCGCAGTGCCTTGGTCTCAATTTGCCGAATGCGCTCGCGTGTGAGCTGGAAGTTTTTTCCAATCTCTTCGAGCGTCATGTCGTTGTTGGTGTCGATGCCAAAGCGCATGCGAATGACCATGGCCTCGCGCGGCGTCAGCGTGGCGAGCAACTCGCGGGTATGTTCGCTAAAGTTGGTGCGTGCGGTGTGTGCCTCTGGGGAGAGGTTCGGATCGTCGGCGACAAAGTCGCCGAGGCTTGCATCGCCCTCGGTGCCGACTGGGGTCTCAAGACTCACGGGTTCTTTAGACACGCGAACAATGCTGCGCACCTTGGAGAGGGCTAGGCCGGTGTGATTGGAGATCTCTTCGTGGGTGGGCTCACGACCCAACTCCTGAGTGAGCAAGCGCGTGGTGCGCACAATCTTCTGCATGTTTTCAAACATGTGAACCGGCACGCGAATGGTGCGGCCTTGATCCGCGATGGCGCGTGAGATGGCTTGGCGCACCCACCAGGTGGCGTAGGTGCTGAACTTGTAGCCGCGGCGGTAGTCGAACTTTTCGACTGCGCGCATGAGCCCAATGTTGCCTTCTTGCACCAGGTCATACATCTGCAAGCCGCGGTGGGT
>JAYWGD010000100.1:0-2823 GCA_043778435.1 Myxococcales bacterium
CAGGACTACAATGTGTCGGTACGCACGTTTCCCAACAGCCTTACGGCCAAAGCCTTTGGCTACACGACCAAGCCCTCCTTTACTGTCGAGAACGAAAAAGCCATCTCAGCGCCGCCCAAGGTAGACTTTGGCGCGCACAAATAGTCGGGCGCCGACGCTTGTGCGGCATGTGCTTGCTGTGCTCGTTGCGGCCCTCATGCTCTTTGCGTGTACAGCACACGCAGATTCGCTTCAGCCTATTCCTTCGCTCACGGGCCACGTTGTGGACACGACGGGCACGTTGTCACCCGCTGAAGCAAGTGAGCTCGAAACCGCGCTCGCGACACTCGAACGCGAGCGCGGCGCGCAAGTCGTTGTGCTGATGGTGCCAACGGTGGCGCCCGAACCCATCGAGCAGTTTGGGATACGCGCGGGCGAGGCGTGGAAGTTGGGCCGCAAAGGCGTGGATGATGGCGCGATTTTGCTCGTAGCGTTGCGCGACCATCGGGTGCGTATCGAGGTGGGCCGCGGCCTGGAGGGCGCGCTCAATGATGCGACTTCGAAGCGGATCATCGCCGAGGCAATCACGCCTCGCTTCAAGAAAAACGATTACATCGGCGGCCTTCGTGCGGGTATCGACAGCGTCTCCAAAGTGGTACGCAGCGAAGTGCTCCCGGCGGGCTCGGCGAGTGAGGCCACTGAGGAGAAGGAGGAACCGTGGAGCGACAGACAGTCTGCTGCGACGCTCACAGCTATCTTGATGTACTTCGGCTTGGGCCGGCTTTTGATCTATTTTTTCGGTGTGGTGCGGGGGGCAAGCGCCGCGGCAGTGATTGTCGCACTTGCTATCGGAATCGGCTTTTCATCTCTGCTAGGTGCCGCCATCGCCGGGGTC
The DNA here is from genome assembly GCA_043778435.1 of Myxococcales bacterium. GTDB lineage: Bacteria > Myxococcota_A > Polyangia > Polyangiales > Polyangiaceae > JAAFHJ01. The sequence continues at coordinate 875 of JAYWGD010000100.1, forward strand.
ATCGCTTTCTGCGTGGCCTTCTGGCAGAGCTTCGCGTCAGGAGGATTTTTCGGACGCTTCGGACGTGGTGGCGGGAGCGGTGGCGGCGGCTTCTCTGGAGGCGGCGGCAGCTTCGGTGGCGGTGGTGCGTCTGGCGATTGGTAGTCGGCGCCTGACGTTTCGTTTCCCCTCCACAAGGGGCACTTTACCCGCCCACAAGAGGTGCTTGCCGCTCGCCTTCGCGCCCAAGCCATGCCGGCACCGACAGGCCTTTGGACTGCAAAAATGCAACATTGTATAGCTTGGACTGATACCTCGCGCCCGAGTCGCACAAGATGGTGACGATGGTGTGGCCGGGGCCGAGCTCACGCGCCAAGCGGATGGCACCGGACACGTTCACGCCCGAAGATCCGCCCAGACAAAGGCCCTCAAACTCGAGCAGCTCGAACACCTGCGCCACACTCTCCGCATCAGGGATTTGGAAGGCTGTGTCGATAGGTGCATCCTGCAAGTTTTCGGTGACACGCCCCTGCCCGATGCCTTCGGTGATGGAGCTTCCCTCGGCATGGAACACGCCCTCGGTGTAATAGCTGTAGAGTGCAGCCCCTGGCGGATCGGCGAGCGCGATGTGCACGTTTGGGTTCCGTGCCTTGAGCGCACGGCCCACGCCGGCCAGCGTTCCGCCGGTGCCCACTGCGCATACAAAGCCATCCACCCGGCCCTCTGTTTGCTCCCAGATCTCCGCGCCTGTGGTCTGCTCGTGTGCATCACGGTTGGCCGTGTTGTCGAACTGATTGGCCCAATACGCCGAGCCCGGGTCTTGCGCATTGAGCTCGGCCGCCACCCGCTCGGAGACGTGCACGTAGTTGTTTGGATTCTTGTAAGGCACTGCCGGCACACACAAAAGTTCCGCACCTAGCATGCGCAACGCCTGCATTTTCTCCGTAGCTTGTGTCTCTGGAATGACAATGATGGTTTTGAGCCCCAGCGCATTGCCCACCGTGGCCAGGCCAATGCCTGTGTTGCCCGCGGTGCCCTCAACAAGGGTGCCGCCCGGGCGGAGCACACCGCGAAAGAATGCATCCTGCACAATTGCCAGAGCCGCGCGATCCTTCACTGAACCGCCCGGATTCATCCACTCGGCTTTGCCTAAGATCTCGCAGCCAGTGAGCTGGGACGCGCGGCGCAAACGAATGAGAGGCGTGCGACCGATGGCGCCAAGAACTCCCTGCAGGGTGGATTGCGAAGCCATATCGGCTGCACACTACACCACCCCTCAGTCCAAACGCTGCAAGTACCAGCTTTGCACATCGGCCAAGCTCTGCGTTCGCGGTGCCTCAGGAAGCGACGCAAGGAGCGCTCTGCCATAACGTGCAGAGTGCAAACGAGAGTCCAAAATAGCCACGACGCCCCAGTCGGCATGCGCGCGGAGCAAGCGACCGAAACCTTGGCGAAGGGCAAGCGCTGCGAGCGGCATGCTATGCTCACCGAAAGAGCTCCGCCCTTCTCGCTCGCTTGCCTCGCCGCGCGCTTTCAGGAGCGGATCGGTAGGTACCGGAAACGGTATCTTGTCCATGATCACCAAGCGCAGCGCTTGTCCCGGCACATCGACGCCCTCCCAAAATCCGCGTGTCGCCACAAGCACGCCCGAGCCCGCAGCTCGAAATTTGTCAAGCAGATCGGATTTTGCGCCATCGCCCTGAGCCCACAACGGCCAAGGCCCCGCGCGCCTGATAGCAGAGGCCATGCCGCGCACCTGCGCCGTACTTGTGCAGAGTACAAGCGCTCCACCTCGCGCGGCTTTGATCAATTCAACCGCGCGTTCATACGCCCGTTCTTGCGCGCCACTGGCGCGCGGATCGGGCAAATCCGATGGCACATAAAGCAATGCTTGCGCGCTCACATCAAAGGGCGAAGGCACACTGAGCTCGTCGGCTTGTTCCAATCCTACGCGCGATTTCACATACGCA
>JAYWGD010000101.1:0-8185 GCA_043778435.1 Myxococcales bacterium
ATCATACACTTGAATTGGAAAGTAGGCATCGCCCGGAGCTGCTGGCTGAAACACATGCACCGGGGCTTTGCCTGCGAGCGGACGAAAGCCAACGCGACGTGCAAACGCGATAGGATCTCCGGGCTCCAGCCCTGCTTCTGCGAGGCCCAGCGCCGGATGCAAGTGCGAGAGCGAGATGTTGGTTCCCAGCAGCGTTTGCACAATCGCTTGAGGGTTTTTCACGATGCTTGTGTGTAAGAACTGAAACGCAAAGTAACCGCCGCCGCCCGTAGGCACCACGGCGCGAATCCGCGGGTCCACGGCGGCGATCATGGTGCCGTACATACCGCCCAAAGACTGGCCTGTAAGATACACGCTTTTTTCGTCGAAGCGCGCGAGCGTTTGACTCGGAGGCAAGCTCGCGCCCGTACATGCACTGAGCGTGGCTGCCGGGATTCGAAGCGCGAGCAACGCCGAGAGAAACAAGCGACTCTCGATCACGCCTTGTCGCAACGTGTGTCCGATCGCCGCCAAATTGAGCGGATTCACATAGTCGTCGGACGGACCATTGGGGACGCGCTCTTTGTTCACGGGCATGGCGCTGCCTGCCGACGCGAAACCAAGTTCGGCCAGCGGAACCGCAGTGCCCTTGCCATACACTTGGGCATTCTCCTCGCTTAGGCCGGGGGCCACCAACGCGTCGCTGCGGCCCCCCGTGCCGTGAATGGTGAGCACCAAGGGATACCCTGCATCGGGCATGGCCACACGCGGGATGGCGATGCGAATGGGGGCCACTTCTTCGCGCTGCGATACGGGCACTCCGGCCGCATCGACCACGATCTGCCCTTCGGTATCGAAGGGCGCCACTCCCTTTTGAAACTGCGGATAGCGCACAGTGCCCGCGAACTCGCAGAGCAGTGGGCTGTTCCTCGCGGCATCCGTGACGAGCGCCAAGTTCTCAATCGCAACCGAATACTTGGAGAGTGCAGCATCCGAAAGCGCCGACGTATTCTCGACCGGCGTGCCCGTTGTGAACACCGACGCGGCAACGATCTCTTGCAGCGACTTTCCCTCGGCAAGCCACTCTGTGCGTAGCGCTGCGAACGACTCACCCCACGCATTGGCGGCGCCCGACAATGCCGATGAAAAAGCAGGCGCGCGGCCCAATGCAGCACCTTGGGCGTCCTTCGCCGACGACGTGATCACGGCCGCATACTTGGTGCCGGGCCGAAGCAAGTGTCCCGGCGCCGGTGCAAGCGAGAGGCTGTTTGGTGCAGTATACAAGTCTTCGTCGCTGCTCGCAGCAATCACTGGAACACGTGTGCCGCGCTCCGGCGACTCCGGGTCTACATCCACGATTTGAAAGCGTGCCGACTTGTCGGCGGGCCACACCGTCTCCGCCGACACGCGCTCGGGCGCCGCGACGAATTGAAAGTGCACCACGGGCAAGAGCGCGGTGCCGGCGTGATTGTCGGCCAAGGCCAAGAAGCCCGTCACGGTTGGGTTCTTGCGCGGGTTTGGAAAGCCGCGCCAATCCACATGAAGCGCCGCTGTGCGACGCGCGTCGGAAGGAAACGGCATGTCGTAAAAGTGATCTGGATTGCTAAGGTCTACCGCCGTGTCGAACACGAGCTTTGTCGACGTGTCGGGTTGAACCTCGCTTCCTCCACATGCCAAAAGCACAAACAGACCACAGATCGCACTCGGACCAAAGAGAGGCAAACGCATGCCCTCAGAGAACTACGGTTCGATGAGGACTACAAGGCTGCGTGCTTTGACGCCGTAGTTTCCTGACACCACTTGCTCGGCCGCGAGCTCCCATTGATTGGCAGCGCCGTTCTCAAAGTAGGCCTGCGTGTCGGCAACGCGTACCCAACGGCTGCGTGCTGCAGGCAGGACAAACGGGATGTCGGAGGCAGATGCGTTGTATGCGATGTAAATACTCTTGATGCCATCACCGGCTTCGGCCGCATCAATTCTCCATGCGAGCGCGGCATTGCTCGCGTTGGTCATGTACCCCGTGTCGGCGAGAGCCCCCGACGGCTGCAGCCACGTTACATCGGCCACACCATCACCGTTGCGGTCTTGGCCTGCGAAATGCCTCTGGGGACGTAGAGACTTGTACTTTGCACGCATACCGAACATCGCCTTACTGAAGGTCTGTTGCGCTGCGCCCGTGGCTGTTGGCGTCCAGTCCAACCAGTTGCCAAGCGAGTCCAAGTTGTAGGCATTGTTGTTGCCTCGCTGCGTGCGCAAGAATTCGTCGCCCCCCGTGATCATGGGCGCGCCGGCAGACACTGCCAGCAGGGCCAAACCTGTGCGAGCGGCCTGTCGTTGCAATGCGGCGTCGCCTCCCTGGTCCCACGAGTGGTTGTTGTCTTCCCCGCCATCGGACGGGCCAAAGGGCCAGGGTTGAGTGTTTTGCTTGCTGTTGTAGCGGTACAGATCCGCGAGCGTGAGGCCATCGTGCGCGACCAAAAAATTGACGGAGGCTGCGGGCGTTCGCCCGTCGTCGGCGTAGAGCTCCGACGAGCCAGCGACTGCCGAGGCGATGCGCGCCGGACTCACGTTGGCGAATCCTCTTTGGTTTTGCGATGCACGCATCGCGTCTCGATAGCTGCCGTTCCACTCCGACCACCCGCGCGGAAAGCCGCCCACTTGGTAGGTGCCATCGCCAATGGCCCAAGGCTCGGCGATCAGATCGACGCCTGCGCCCTCGCCCTGCCCCACTCCTGCCCGCGCAGGCAACTCGGCCACTGCGCGGTTGAGGATGTTGCTCGCATCCAGACCATCGAAGCGATAGCAATCCTTGTCGCAGGCATTGCCAAGCACGCTGGCCAAGTCGAAGCGGAATCCGTCGACGCCCATGACTTCCTTCCAATATTTAAGCGAATCGATCACAAAGTCTCGAGTGATTTTGCTCGTCACATTCACGTTCGCGCCAATGCCTGTGTTGTCGTAGTAGTTGCCGGCGGTGCCCGCACGCTCGTAGTAGCTCGCATTGTCGAGCCCTCGGAACGAGAGCAACGTGGCCGTGTCGGGCGTGCCCCATGTGCCGCCTTCCGCCGTATGGTTGTAGACCACATCAATCACGACTTTGATGCCTTGGTCGTGAAACGCTTTGGCCATGGCCTGAAACTCACGCGTGGGGCCGCCCGGCGACTTGTCCGATGCATACCGCCTGTCGGGCGCGAAGTAGCCAAGCGTCATGTAGCCCCAATAGTTGTCACCCTCTGTGCCCACCGAGATGTCGTTCTGATCGTTTTGGGTTTCTTGAACGGGCAAAAATTCGATGGCCGTGATGCCCATTGATTTGAGATACGCAGCCTTGAGGGCAGCGCCAGCATACGTGCCTCGAAGTGCAGCAGGCACGGAGGCATCTTGCTGCGTCAAGCCGCGCACATGCACCTCATAGAAGACATCGTCGGTGATGGCCCGAGAAGGTCTCGAACCAAGTGCATTCTGCATGGGTCTAGAAAGCCACACGGATTTGGGCGCCACCGGCCCCGAATCTTTGAGCCGATGCGTGGGCCCAGTGCCGTACACCGTACCGTCGCGCATGGTCGGACCTTCGGGGTCGTGGCTCAGTTCTCGCGCGGCCGGATCGAACAGCAATTTGTTTGGGTTAAAGCGGCTTCCCCACGTGTCTACATCGGTCACAAATCCATCAGCGCTGCCGGGCGTCCAGCTTTGGACATAAGGCCAGTTGGAACCCCACGCGCGGTAGCCGTAGTAAACCGTGTCGCCCAAACCACTGGCCGCAAGCTGCGCGAGCGACAACGACTTGCCAAACGAATCTCCGCTCTTGTCGAGCAAGACCTTCATCTTCGGCACGGCCGCGCGAGTGCCATCGTATAGCCAAGCCTCGATGCGTGTTGCCGCCGCCGACCGCACCGACAACACCATTGGACGCGCCGCCGAGAGCTCGGTGGGTTTGGTCGATGTCGCATCTGGCGGCGTGTTGTCGCCAAGCGACGAGGTGCAAGCGGCAAGCAACAGCAGGGACAGTCCAAACCGCAAAGTTCTCATGGGGAAAAGCGTAGTGCGAGTTTCGGTGTGTCGCAACGCTGCCGCGGAAATCGCATGCCCCCTGCAAAATAGCTGGCGTCCTGCACACAACTCCTGCGCTATGCTCTGCCGCAATGTTCAACTTCACGAGTTCGAAGCGTACAGCCCTCTACGTCGGAATTTTCGGCGTCTCCGCCTTCTTCGCGTTGCGACAAACGTCGCGCGGACCGTGGAGCGCACTCACACCGGCAGTGGCCAACGCCGCGAGCACCGGAGGCGACAAGAACTATGCGCTGATCGATCTTGCCGTGGTCTCACCGGTGCTCCGCGCGGTGAAAGAGCGCTACGTGGATCCGAAGCGCGTGCATCCCAAAGAGATGTTCTTGAGCGGCCTCAACTTCGTACAGCGTGAGGTGCCTCAAGTGCTCGTCAGTCACGAAGAGGGCGCCGCCATGGCTACCTTGCGGGTGGGCACGACCGAGAAGTCTTTTGATGTTCAAGGCATTCTGAGCTTGTGGGATTTGCAGGCGCGCGTGCGCGATGTGTTTGGTTTTCTCACTGAGGGATTGCGTGGGTCGGACGTGAAGCTGCGCGAGGTGGAATACACCGTGTGCAACGGCATGTTGCACACGCTAGACCCGCACAGCATCGTGCTTTCTCCGGAAGCCTTTAAAGAGATGAACCTCACCACGCGAGGACATTTCGGTGGACTCGGCATCGTGATCTCCATTCGCGATCAGCAGCTCACGGTGCTGAACCCCATGCCGGGCACTCCGGCAGGACGCGCGGGGCTCAAGAAGTACGACCGCATCGTTAAAATAGATGCAGAATCCACGCTTAATATGGGACTCAACGAGGCTGTCGGGCACTTGCGTGGCGACCCTGGGACCAAGGTCAACGTATGGGTGGTGCGCGAGGGCGAAGGAGGATGGGCAGAGCCCAAGGCCTTCCAACTTCTGCGCGAACGCATTAATGTAGAAACCACGGAGTCCAAGCTACTCGATGGAAACATCGGCTATGTGCGCCTAAAGCAATTTGGGGCCAACACCTCAGGTGATTTGGCCAAAGCGCTCGAAAGCTTTCGCGCCAAAGGCGAGCTCAAAGGCCTGGTATTGGACATGCGCGGCAACCCCGGCGGCTTGCTCGATCAAGCCGCCAAGATCGTCGACAAGTTTGTCAAAGATGGCCCGATGGTTGCCACGGTAGGCAACGACGGTGAAGGCCGCGAAGAGATCCCGGGCAAGGCCGCCGGCACAGAGCCCGACTACCCACTTGTGGTGCTCATCAGCGGCAACTCGGCAAGCGCCAGCGAGATTGTCGCGGGCTCGCTCAAAAACTACCAGCGCGCTGTGATTGTCGGCGACCCGAGCTTTGGCAAAGGCAGCGTGCAGATGTTGTTCGACAACTTGCCCGAAGGCGCGGCACTCAAACTCACCACCGCGCAATACCTGACAGAGCCGGGCGATGTGTCTATTCAGGGCATCGGAGTCACGCCCGACATCAGGCTCGATCCTATGACGGTAGACCCGGTGCAGATGGACCTGATGGTGGATGCACCGATGCTCAAGGAGAAAGATCTCTCCCGCAGCCTCTCGAACACACGGGCGCGCGCAGGCGCTGGGCCCAGCGAAAGCTTGCGATTCTTCTTATCCCAAGAAGAGCGCATGGCGTGGCTAGAGCGCGATGGCGATCCGGATGACAATGCGCGCCCTGATTTTTACGTGCGCTTCGCACGTGATTTGGCAAGTAAAATGCCCAAAGCTGCGAAGCCAGAGCAGCTCAAGGCCTTGCATGGTTTCGTGCAAACGACCTCCAAGCAAGAGCTCGAAAAGGCAACGGCGGAGCTTGCCAAGCTTGGCATCGACTGGTCCGACGGCAAGACCGCAGCCCTGCCCAATCTAGACATCAAAGTAGAGACTGACCGCTCCGCCAAAGACGGAAGCAATGAGGTCACCGCAGGCGACGGCATCACCCTGAAGGTAACAGTCACCAACAAGGGCACGGAGCCCGCCTACCGCTTGCGCGCGGCGACCAAGAGCGACAACGGCTACTTTGACAGCCGCGAATTGGTCTTTGGCAAAGTCATGCCGGGGCAAACCGTGAGCGCAACCGCGCCCTTGGGTTACTGCGAGACCGAGGGCTATAAGCCCGGGTCCACCATCCCTCGGGCGAAGGGCGCCAAGCGTGTGTGCAAGTTAGGCAAAGACATGGTGCCACGCGCCGACTGGGTGCGCGTCACCGTCGAAGACGGCGCGTCACGCAAGGCGCCCGAGGCCCGCACAGAGATACGTGTAAAGAGCATCGACGCTCCGCAATTTGCATTTGGCTATCGCGTCGTTCAGGAAGGCGGATTCAGCGATGGCACGGTGCGACCGGGCGATCATGTCACGCTGAACGTTAGCGTGAAGAATACAGGCAAAGGGATCGCAGCTGACGCCCAAGCCAACCTGCGTAACCTCTCGGGCGATGGCCTTCTGCTTAAGCAAGGCCGCTTTGATCTGTCGGGCCTAAAACCTGATGAATTACGAGATCTCACGTTTGAATTCGACGTTGCGCAAACCGTGCCAGACAACGAAGCCAAGGTGGAATTTTCGGTTTCCGACAAGGACACCCGTGCCAGCATCGTCGAAAAGGTTCGCATGCCCGTCGCGCCGCGAAAGGGCTCAGCGGCCGTGGCTGGAGCCGTGCTCATCGACCACATGCCTCCGAGCATCGAGGTAGAGATGCCAGCGACCTCCACGCGTAGCGATCGCATCAAGATTACCGGACGCATCAGCTCGGCAGTCGAAGTGAAAGACGCTTATGTTTACGTAGGCGCGCGCAAACTGAGCTACCAATCCAACAAGGGCGCCAAGGATGCAAAATCGCTTTCGCTGCTTGCAGAACTGCAGCTCCGCCCGGGCACCAACGTCATTACGGTGGTGGCACGTGGCGCCAACGACATGCTGTCTCGCAAAACCTTCGTGGTGCGCAAAGACGGCCCCAACGGCGAAGCGCTGGAGACGCCGAAGAACGACGAAGACCTGAGCGAGACCTCAGGCAGCGGCGAGGACTGAGCCCATGAACGCGAGGCCCGGCGAGCACGTTCGCCTCAATGTCAACATCGACCATGTGGCCACGCTACGCAATGCGCGCGGCACGCCTTATCCTGATCCCAACCTCGCCGCGCGCATCTGTATTTTGGCGGGCGCACATGGCATCACCGCGCATCTGCGTGAAGATCGCCGACACATCGTCGACAGTGATGTGGAGCGCTTGTCCAGCGAGCTGCGAGAGCGCGGCACGCTGTTCAATCTAGAGATGGGCGCCAGCGATGAGATGGTGGGCATCGCCCTGCGCGTTCGACCAACCAAGGTCACCTTGGTGCCAGAGCGGCGCGAAGAACGTACCACTGAGGGCGGCTTGGATGTGATTCACCATCATGCCTTTCTTAAGTTGCAGATTGCACGCTTGCAAGATGCAGGCATTCCTGCGAGCTTGTTCGTGGAGCCCACGGCCAAAGTGATGGATGCATGCGCAAGCCTGGGCGTGCCCGAGGTCGAGCTGCACACCGGCGAATACGCAAACGCCTCTGAGAGCTTCGGAGGCTTCGCGCACTCCGAGCGACTTGGCATTGCGGCGCGCCATGCAAAAGGCCTTGGTCTGCGCGTTGCAGCGGGCCATGGCCTCACCACCGCCAACGTGGCAGGCGTGGTTGCGCACGTAGAGATCGAGGAGCTCAACATCGGACATGCGCTCGTGGCAGACGCGGTCTTCGTCGGCTTGGATGCCGCTGTGCGCGCCATGCTCGAGGCCATCTCTCACCCAGAATGGTCACGTCGGTGATTGTCGGATTGGGGACGGATGTATGCAGCGTGGAGCGTATGCGCCTCGCCATCGAGCGCCAAGAAGGCCGCTTTGAGCAGCGAATTCTCAGTCCGCGTGAGCTGGCTCAAATCGCCGACCGCAAGCACTATCCCGAAGTTGTTGCGGGCCGCTTCGCCGCCAAAGAGGCATTCTCCAAGTGCCTGGACGGTGGCCGCGGCGTGCCTTGGCATGATGTCGAGATCATGGCCATGCCCTCGGGTCGCCCGGTGCTGGAACTCAAGGGCGAGGGCCTAAGGCGCGCGCAAGAAGCTGGCGCCACCACGTGGCATGTGAGCATCAGCCACGATGGCGGCGTCGCGATGGCCACCGTGATTTTGGAAAGTGCAGTGCC
>JAYWGD010000102.1:0-2805 GCA_043778435.1 Myxococcales bacterium
CAGAGAGAATTGGGAGAGCGGCACCGGAAAGTGGCGCACCACAGGGCCCAGCGATGAGGCGGGCCATGTTTACTTGCGCGACACGGGCGCAACGCAAGGAACACCCGTTGTGTTGAACGGAACGCAGACCTCGGCAGACCCAAGCACCTGCGGCGGTGCGTACGCACGCGAAGGCGTAGGCAAGGGAAACGAATCGGTCGGCGGCCGAGTGTTCCTGACCGCTGCAAGCGCGATATCGGTTGGCGCCCCAGACGCGTTTGTCGGCAAGAAGTATTGCGTCGCCGCATGGATTCGCGGCGACGCGGGCGCGAAGCCCGCACTAGGCATCAACTTCATCAAGAAGTCCCTGCAGTACAGCGACACGCGCGCCGCGGCCGGCGCCCCGTACCGATCGTCCACCTACCGCGAGCACTGGCTAACCACACACATCAGCTTTGGTTCTGCAGACAGCGCGCCTTGGGGTGCCGCCAACGGCACGACCGATACACGAGACGGCGCGAAAGTGACATTCGATCGCGCCGAACAGAACAAATCGTATGGCAACTCTTCTCCTTCCCTGGCTCCGGTCGCGGGTCAATGGAATCTGGTAAAAAGTTGGTTCACGGTCACCGAACAAGACTTGCGCGCTTACGAGACCAGCGCTGGAGGAACAGACGTCGCAGCGGACGCTTTTGTCCTTAAGTTTGGCAACTTCACCGGCTCGGGCACCATCGGCACATATAGCGCCGACACGAAGCCCGCCGAGTTTGGTGATATCGTGGTGGTACAGCTTGCCCCCACGGCGACCGAGTGCCCAGGGGACGATTTTTTTGCACCCATCACATCGGTGCATAAGGCATGCAAAGGCGCAGCACCGCTGTGCATCACAACCGGCGCGGGAGACACTTCCGTGTCGTCGTGTGGTGCGTGCGACGCAAGCAAAGGCGAGTCCGGCACCAATGTTTGCGGCGATGCCGCCCCCGTTTGCGAGAAGGCCGGCGCGAACACTGGCGCATGCAGCACGTGCACGGCCGACAATGGCGTTGCTGGGCGCGCCTGCGCCGCCTCGGCGCCCTATTGCAGCACCAAGGCCGGCGCCGCCGATCTGGGAACCTGCGGCAAGTGCACCAAGGATGCCGATTGCCTCACCGCTCTAGGCGGCAAAGACCCAAGCCATGCAGGTGTGACGTGCGACGTGCCAAGCGGCGCGTGCACCACAGGCTGCTTTGACGACATTGATTGCGCGCCAACCAACGGATGGTGTGACGGCGCGACAAAGCCCACAATCTCGGGCAAGTGCAAGCCCAAGCTCGCCAACGGTGTGGCCGTTCCCGCGAGTCGCGGCGGACAATGCAACCAAACCACAGGCACCAATTTCTGCGAAGCCGGACAATGCGATGTGGACGACGACAAGTGCGGACTTGTGAACAAATTTGCATGCACACTCTCCACACAGTGCCGCGGCGGTGTTTGCGAAGCCGGGTTTTGTGGACGCACCGATGGCGGCGCTTGCACCAAGAATGAGCAGTGCAAAGGCAACGAATGCACCGCTGGCAAATGCCAAGCCCCATGCACCTCCGACGATGCGTGCGTGGACGGAAGCGTCTGCGATGTTGACGGGACCAAAGCATGTGTCGTGGGCTGTCGCGGCGCTGGCGGCAAGGGTTGCCCCACCGGCCGGAGCTGCTCGTCGACCGATGTGAGCATCGGCACCTGCGCGGCCACGCCAGTGCCTGTCACGCCTCCCCCCGTGCTGCCGAAAACGCCTGTCGCAACGCCCGCAGCGAGTGACCCAAAGAGCGGTTGCTCGACGGCACCATCCAATGGCGCTGGGGGCTTCTCCCTCATGTTTGGCATCGTTGCCGCAGGCCTTGTGCGTCGTCGTCTTTCGGACGCACGTCGCGCGAAGCACAACGCATGATGGCTTCGTGAATCAAGTTAGCGTTCGCCGTGTGGTTCAGCTCCTGACGCGTTTGCCGGGCGTAGGAGAGCGCACGGCGACGCGCTATGTGCTCCACTGGCTCACCGATGGCGGCAACACACCACGTGAGCTTGCAGAAGCTCTGTTGGTGCTCGCTGAGTCTGTGATGCCATGCGCCGATTGCGGCAATCTGGCGGAGCGCGCACACGATGGCGCTTCACTATGTGCACTCTGCATGGATAACCGACGCGACAGCGCGCTTATCTGCGTGGTGGCTCGTGTGCAGGATGTGACATCGTTAGAACGTGCCGGCACCATGCGCGGGCGGTACTTTGTGCTCGGTCGCCTGCTTTCGCCCTTGGAGGGCATCGGTCCTGAGGCGCTCCCACTTGAACGACTCAAGACCTTTGTGGCCAAGCATGGCGCGCAAGAAATCATCCTCGCAACGCCCCCCAGCGTGGATGGAGAGGCCACCGCGCTTTGGCTTAAACGAGAGTTTGAGGGTGAAGGTTTGGCCATCACTCGCATCGCAAGCGGCGTGCCGCATGGCGGGGATCTGGAGTATGCAGATCCGATTACTTTGGGTCGGGCCTTGCAAGGACGGCGGACTCTCTGATTGAGTGGTGGGCTCTATGAGCAACGCCATCTCCACTTCAAATGCCCCGGGTGCCATTGGCCCCTACTCTCAAGCCATTCGTGCTGGTGACACTCTGTACTGCAGCGGCCAGATTCCACTAGACCCGAGCACGGGTCAGATGGTCAACGGCGACATCCGCGTCGAAACCAAACGCGTGATGAGCAACTTGGCCGCGGTCCTTGAAGCGGCTGGGTATGCATTCAAGCATGTTGTTCGAACCACTATTTTTGTTGTAGATCTGAATGATTTTGCGGCCATCAACGAGGTG
>JAYWGD010000103.1:0-2800 GCA_043778435.1 Myxococcales bacterium
GGGAGGTGATGGTCACCGGGCAAACATCGCTCTTTTCGCCCGGCTCCGGTGGCTCGTTTCGCCAGGACATCCTTGAGCGCGACATGTTGATGGTCGCCGCGCTTTACTACGATCGCGGTTATCTCAATGTCTCGGTGGGCACGCCTCGCGTGATGATGACGCCCGATGGTGACGGCGTGGAAATTAGCGTGCCAGTCACCGAGGGACCGAGATTTAAGATCCGCAAACTGCGTGTGTATGAGAGCGATGCCGACGGCAAAGAAGTGGAGCCTTTGGGAGGCCGCCCGGCACTCCGTTCTAAAGTGCGCGCAAATTCTGGCGACATGTTTCAGCGCGCTCAATTGGTGGTCGACATTCAGTCGCTGCGCACGTTGTATCGCGACGCGGGCTTCGCCAACGTGGATGTGGACATCCAAACCGAGGTCGATGCCGCAGCACGCGAGGTGGACCTCACCATTCCGATTCATCGTGGGAAAAAGGTGCGCATCGAGCGTATCGAGATTCGAGGCAATGCCAAAACCCGCGATGCTGTGATTCGCCGCGAGTTCGAAATTGCCGAGGGCGAGGACTTCAACGAGACCCGTCTAGAGATCAGCAAACAACGTGTGATGGCGCTTGGGTATTTCGAGCGCGCGGACGTGCAGACGGAGCCAGGCAGCTCACCCGAGTCCATGAAGGTGGTGCTGGATGTGCAGGAGAAGGCGACCGGAACCTTCAATGTGGGCGCGGGCTTTTCAAGTGTGGAGAACTTCATCTTCACCGCTCAGGTTCAGCAGCAAAACTTGTTTGGCAATGGTCATTCGCTGTCGCTGCAGATCCAGGCTTCGTCGCTCCGCCAAATTGGCAACATCCGGTTTTTTGAGCCCTACTTGTTCGGCTCTGATTGGTCGCTGTCGGCCGAAGGGTTCTTGCAGCAGCTTTTTTACCCAGACTTTTCGAAACGGACAAACGGCGGCTCGCTCACATTGGGCTACGGCTTGGTGCAGCCGTCGCTGCGTCTCAGTCTGACGGGCACCGTTCAGCATGATGCGGTTGACACAGGCTCGCAATCGGCGCTGTTCGGCGGCGCACCGAGCGCCTTCTCCACCGGGTTTTCGCGCTTGCCTTTGGCCAACTTGTTTAACGCGGGCTGGACCGTTTCACTTCGGCCCACGATCACGTTTGATACGAGAAACAACAGGCAGTTTCCAAGCTCCGGTCTCTACTTGCTGGCTTCGACAGAAGTTGCGAGCAAGTACACGGGCAGTGAGTTGGAGTTCTTCCGGCACCGTCTCAATGGGCGCTTTTACATCCCGCTTGGCGGTCAAACGGGCGCACCGGGGTCGGGCTTTGTTTTTAAGATGAACAGCGAGTTGGGCCTCATCAACAGCCCGACCTCTGCGGGCGTGCCTATCTTTAACCGATACTTCTTGGGCGGAATCATGGATGTGCGAGGCTACCGCGTGCGCCGTATTGGGCCGCGCTTGCCACTCAGCGCCGCACTGGACCCGAACTCACCACCCATCAGTTATGGTGCGACCATCGGTGGCAATTTGCAGGCCTACATGAATGCGGAACTGGAGTTCCCGTTGCTCGATAGCGCGGGCATTCGCGGCGTCGCATTTTTTGATGCAGGCAATGCTTGGAACCTCGAATCGCAGTTCTGCGACACTACGCCAGCCCCGCAGCTGCCGCGCGTGCAAAGCCCTTGTTGGAATGGCTTGTCGTCCTTGGGGTATTTGCGCGCCTCTGCAGGCTTTGGTGTGCGCTGGTTTTCACCCATGGGCCCACTGCGTTTCGAGTGGGGCTTCCCGCTGCGGCGCGTGGCCGAAGACGAGAACTATGTCTTCGAATTCACCATAGGCAACTTCTTTTAAACGGCGCATCTGCAACTCGTCGGTTGGCCGCCGGCTAGAGTACACCATCGTACACGTCGCCGGCGGCCGCCCTAGATTTGCGGCGCGCCGTTTAAAAGCTCAGATCTTGGCTTTTGGAGAGGGGAGTGGCTCGCGTGCATTCTGCACGCTTGCATTTGGGGAGAGGTGAGCGGCTCGCGTGCATTCTGCATGCTTGCATTTTGGGGGAGGTACTCGCGTGCATTGTGCACGCTTGCTTGAGGGCGTGGCCGCTTGCGTGTTTTGGGTGCTTGTATTTGGGGAAATGAAGAACGGCGCCCTTTTTGGGGGCGCCGTTGATCAAAGAAGTGGGCGGAAGGATTAGGAGGTCTTGGCAGGCTTGAGTTGGACGCGCTCGCCTACGTAGGCGCCTACGATCGTGAACATCACGCCAATGGCCGCCAGGACGAAGTAGAGGAAGGTCGGCAGGATGCGGACCGTTTGGCTGTTGATCAGCATGTACGTGGTCGGCACCGCCACAAGGAAGCTGCCGATGGCGGGCTCCAAGAATGTGCGTCCGGGTGAGATCAGACCCAGAAGGGCGCCGCCCACAAACCAAAGAGGGATGCATACCAGCATGCCATTGCCGCCTTCAAAATCGAGAAGGCGTGGCAGGACGATGGGAAGGCCAAAGATCACGGCTGCAGTGAGCACTGCTTGAACTGCCGTGGCGATGCCTACCCAGGTGCCATTGATGCCTTCTTGCTGAAATCGAAGCGCACGCAACTCTTCGGCACTACGCTCTAATTTGCCTAAAGATTCCAGGCTGGCACCACAGGATGTGCAGCGGATAGCTGTTTCCGGGTTGTTGCCAAACCCGCAGGAGGGACAAATGATATTGGCTTTTGACATGTCTCAAATTCTCCGAGCCCGTAGCGTACGTCGAGAGGAGCCTTCGCACCAAGTCTTGTGTCGCATTTCTCGCT
>JAYWGD010000104.1:0-2799 GCA_043778435.1 Myxococcales bacterium
GTCTTTGCGGTGCTCGCATGCAGACTCGAGCGACACAACCGCGTGGCGCTCGCCAAATCGGCACTGACGATGGCGGCCGGCAGTCTGGTCTTTCCCGCACTGTTCATCCTTCGCAGCGCACTGCACGGTTCGCTGAGGGAGTTCTTTTATTACACCGTGACGTACAACGCGAAGATTCACATGGTGCCAACGCCGGGGCAGACGGCTTGGGTCGGAAACTTTCTTCGAGCAGCCATCTCCAATCCGGTGTTCGTGTTGGCGGGCTTGTTTCTGCTCGCGATTGCGGTTGCATCAAACCAAAGGGCAGAGACAGCGGCCTCGGCGCCATCGAGATGGCAGATGTTACGCGTCAAGTTGGCGGGCGATCCGCTGGCGTATATCTCGCTTCATCTGCTCGCATCGTTTTTTGGCAGCGTGATTTTACTCAGGTTTTTCTCTCACTACTTTGTCGTTCCGGTGCTGTTTTTAGCGCTGGTGGTGGGCGAGTGCGCGCAGCGATTTTCACCCGTCGTGCCCGGCTCTCACAGCACCAAGGCTTATGCCGCGGCGGCGGGTGCATTGCTGCTTGCACTCGGCGGACTCACAGCGAACTTTAGCGAGATTGCAGATGGTCGCACCTCCGATTCCCTGAATACCAAGGTCGCTGCGAAGTACATCAAAGACATCACGCTTCCCGAAGACCGAATCTTTGTGTGGGGATTTTCGCCTCAGCTCTATGGCTACTCGCAGCGCGCGCCCGCGAGCCGCTTTCTCTTCTCTACGTACCTCACCGGATTTGTCCCGTGGTACTTCAACGCACTTCGCTTTGAGCAGGCACGGATCGTACCTCAAACCCATGAGCAATTGATCGAAGACCTCGAGCGCGAGCATCCCAAGGTGGTTGTCGATGCAGGAAGCATCATGCTTGCGAGATCGATGCGATCTTATCCAAAGCTCAATACATGGATGCATCAAAAACTATGTTTTTTGCTGCGAATTGGCGCTTACGACATCTACGTCCCCAAGGGCTCGGAGGGCTGCGCCGTCGATGCCTTTCCAACGGTGCATTGGGCCGAAAACTACGATGGTTTTGCGCTGCTCGTGCCGATGCCTCGCACCCTCGATGAGCAAAGCAGCCGACCACTGGTGACGACCTTTCAGCATCGCCCGTCGTGGTTTCCAGAAGCGCCCGTTCCGCCCATGCTTTCGTCGGCCATCAACACACGGCTTGAGCTCGACATGCTCGAACTTCGGGAAGAGAACGGAAATGTGATATTTCCGGGCGAGCGTTTAGACACGACGCCCTAAGCGCTAGACCCTCCTTGAACGCAATTCCCTCTTCTGCCGCACACGCCAAAACGCCAACCCGCGGGGTTCGGGCGATGTGGGATCATTTTCTGCGCAACGCCACGTTCTGGTTGCCGCTCACGGTCTACACGATCTTGTTGTTCGTCGATGCCGGCCCGTTGCGGCTTGGGGGTGATGGCTACTATTCGTGGATTTTTGCTCGCTCTGCAGCACTTGATGGCGATCTCAACTTTGCCAACGACTACGCCCAATGCGGCGACCGGCTGGGCGTGGGCTTGGAGTGGGTGGCCGGACGACCAGACAATCCCTTCTATGTTGGAGGCGCGCTGCTCTGGGCCCCCTTGCTTGCGATGGTGCGTGGCGCTGCCGCCCTGACCGGAGAGCTCTCGTGGCTCAGGGCGCACAGTTGCTCTGGCTCCTTTGTGCGCATGTTCCTTGTGGCGGGTCCCCTGGCAGGGGCAATCAGCGTGCACGTGGCCTATCTGTGCGCGAAACGGGTTGCAGGTATGCGAGCCGCACGTTGGTCCACCTGGGCATGGGGTTTCGGCATTCCCATGATGCAGTACTCGGGCATCGATGCGCACTACTCTCACGTGTATCTCACAGCCCTCGTGGCTGCTTGGCTCTGGTGGCTTCTTGAGGCGCCCGAGCAGGCGGCTGTGACACGCCGCTGGCTGTTCATAGGAGCCGCCATTTGCTTCGGCATCACGATGATGCGCATCACCGCCGTGACACTTTTGTTGCCTGCACTGGCCAGTCTGCTTGCGAGGCACAACTCGGGCAAACGCTTCAATGTCGCCCTGCTGCTGGCGCCCGCCATAGGCGCCAGCAGTGGCATCGCATGCATGTTTGCAATCTACATGTACACCTATGGCAACGCGTTGCACGTGCCTCAAGGACCGTACTTTTTTCACTTCGACAATGCGCACCCTTGGTTGGTGCTTTTTGGCATTCACGGAGGGTTCTTCTTTTGGTCGCCCTTTGCTTGGGTTGGACTCGCCGGGGTGATCCACGGCATCTGCACAGGTAAGCACAAAGCATTGCATGGATTTTTTCTCACCAGCTTTGCGTTCGCTCTCTACTTGGATTCCACCGTTCTCAATTGGGACGGCGATTGGAGCTTGGGAGCTCGACGATTGGTGCCGTTTACACCCGTATTTGTGCTGTGGACCGCGATCGGGTTGAGGTTGATGGCACGACGCTTTGCACGCTCCAATGTTTTGCATCCGGGCGTGGAACTAGGCTTCGGCGCAGCCGCCATCGCCCTTGGCATTTCGGGCACGCTCACGGCAAGCGGCGCGCACCAAGTGACCCAACGTGAGGTGTTTGGCGAAGCCATCGGCGTGGGCCGTGTTTGGGCGCCACTCGACAAGCGCGGTATCGACCTCGCGCTGCTCCCGGCAGAGCTTTACTATGCCTTGAGATACGGCATGCCTTGGTCGTCGTATCGCGCCGCGATCACGCCCTATTTGTTTCGAGATTATCTGTCGCTTGCCCCGGCACGCGATGTGA
>JAYWGD010000105.1:0-8085 GCA_043778435.1 Myxococcales bacterium
CTCGAATCTCTGCTGGCCCATGGGGCCGTCGCCATTGCGCATCCTCATCGTCAAACGCTCAGCGTCCGAGGCGCCGACAGCGCACGATGGCTGCAAGCACTCATCACCGCAGACGTGCTGGCGATGCGTGAGGGCGCTCAATGCTACGCGCTGTTGCTTGAGAAAAAGGGCCGTATTGTGTCCGATCTCTATTTGCAAAAGCGCGCCAATGGATACGACGTCTCAATCCACTCGTCGGTATTCGCTCAAGTCGTAGAGACCTTCGACCGTCACGTTATTATGGAAGACGTAGAGCTGCAGACGACCGAGCTCGGTGTTCTCGTGGAGGAGTTCATTTCAGGTACAAGTGCGTACCCGCATGGGTCCGCGCAGGCCGCATTTTCGTGGGTGCCAGAACCACGCCACAATGCGGTCGACGCAGAGAGTGCTTTGGGGCGCGGACTTCGCGCGGTTCTACGCGCGCCCGCCTTTGCGCAGGAGTTCGATGCGCGAGACTATCCGCAAGAAGCGGGCATCGAGTCGCCAACCGTATCGATGTCCAAGGGCTGCTACCTCGGGCAAGAAGTGGTGTGCATGATACAAATGAGAGGTTCCATCTCTAGGAAGCTGCGCGCCGTGCTGAGCCCTGATGGCCAGATCAGTGGCGACCTGCATCGCGACAGTGTGGCAGCAGGCGCCATGCGCAGTCTTGGGCAATGGAACGGAACGAACCTGGGATTTGCCATGCTAAAACGCACATTCGGCGAACCCGGCGTCTCACTTCACGACGCCGCAGGGCACCCGTGCACGGTACTTTGAGTCCTGGATTCAGGAACCCCACAGTGTGGGCTCAGCCACGCTCAGACACTCCTCGAGCCTCGGCCAAAATGCCTCTTCGGTGCGTGCCGTTGTGGCGCCCTTTCGCATGAGCCAATCGCACACGCGTCGCAGCGAAGCACTGCCGCGAACCAGCAGTGAGTCGTCGCGCCCGGTCACCAAGTGGAGCGTTTGCTCCACGAGACGTAAGAACTCATACGCCTGCAACACACGACTTGCTTCGGCCTCACTCAACACCGCCGAGGCGTGGAGCGACCGAACTGCAGCGGCGTATGAATCGCCGGTGAGACCGAGGCGCAGTTGAAGACGCTGAACTCCATGTTCGAGATCTGCCAGCCCTCCGCGCCCATGTTTCAAGTCTAGCGCTCCGGCAAGCTTCGAGGTTTTGCTGTGTCGTATGCAAGCGTCCTCAAGTCGTGTCTCGCGAAGCGCCCGCGTCGCACTGTCGTCGGCACCGACGCATGCCAAGCGCGCCTGCTCGAAGCGCGTCAAGCAAGCCGCGATCACGTGCTCGTTCCCGCACAGCGCACGCGTTCTCAGCAAGGCCTGAACTTGCCACAGCGCCGCGCGGTCTCCGCCGCTTTCACCGGTATAGTACGCATGTATCTGGCTTAGAGATGGCAGCAATGGGCCTTGGGTTCCCGAGGGGCGCAGGCGCATGTCTATCGCGTAGCCTCGTCCGCTCGCATCGCTTGTGCTCAACAATCGAAGCATATGCTGCACCTGGCGGGTGTACTTTGCAGATTCTTCGATTGGCGCGTCAAAGACGAACAACAGGTCCAAATCCGACAGGACGCCGAGCTCTAGCCCGGCCAACTTCCCTACCCCGAACACCGCCCACGAACTCCCCTTGCCGAATCTCTGCGCACGTTCGAATGCAGACTGAACAGCAGATTCTGCCTCGCGTGACAGGGTCGCTGTCAGCTCAGGCAAGAGGCGTTCTGGCTGAGTCATGCGGGCAAACACCGAAGCGGCAGACAGCACCACCTGACTACGGCAGCGTCGTTCTCGCGCGACAAAGGCCTCATCATCGAGGCTTGCATCATCGTGCCGTTCGGCGCCGTGATTCTGAAAATCGTCTCGCAACCAATCCACAATCGCATCAGGGCGCGCCGTGAGCATCTCTGCCAAAAGCTCGCTTGTGCCCAAGGTGGAGATCAGCGCTTTGCGCGCGGCCGCAGACCCAACGAGCAGGCTGCACAACCAGGTTGGGTCTCGCCACATGCGTAGCATCCGAGCAAGCGCTTGGCTTGCGGCCGAAGGCGACGCCGACTCCAAGATCTCATCAAAAAAATCTTCGGCAAAGCCAGGATGAGTCTGCGCCGTGGTGCGCCCAAAAGGATCGGTGGGCCTACGCCCAAGGGCTGCGAGCGCATCGGCGAAACTCTCGGGCGATGCATACCCCATGCGCGCAAGAGCATCTGCAAGCGCGGGAACATTGCCGTCATGCACAAGCCGGCGAACACCGTCAAAAGCGCGCGCTGAAGAGTCCGCAATCCCCGGGAGAAAGCCCTGAAACAAGAGGTGAACTTGACGGCGCAACTGCGAAAAATGACGGTTCAGTTCAGGCCCCGACGCGAATCCCATGCTGCTCGCCAACCCCACCAAACGATCGGCCGGAGGACAGTCGTGCGACTGCCGCATGGTCGCAAACTGCGTGTCGTGCTCGAGCCGGCGCAACATGCGCCACGCCTCCTGAAGCAACCCCGACTCATCAGGTTGAACCCAGCCGCCGCCCTGCAGCGCGCGCAGCGCATCAAGGGTGTGGACGACACGCAATTCAGGATGACGCCCTCCCCACACCAGCTGCAGTCCTTGAACAAAGAACTCGACTTCGCGGATTCCGCCGTGTCCGAGTTTGAGATTGGTCTCGACATCGATGGCGTGCTCCAGGCGAGACTGGAGCACCATGCGCGCCAAGTCTTGTCCTACACGCGGGTCCACGCTGCGGCGCCAAATCCAAGGTGCAAGACGCTCTGCGAACTCATTGCCGAGCGATAGGTCTCCCGCGACAGCGCGAGACCGCATGTATGCTGCACGCTCCCAAGTTCGACCAAAGAGCTCAAAGTAGCGACATGCTGCGGCGATATCGTGTGCGAGTAGGCCACGAGCTCCTTCAGGTCGCAATCGCATGTCGACGCGCCACGCTTGGCCGTATTCCGTCAAGGCCTCCAGTTGGCGGATCACGTTTGCAACCAGCTTTATGGCGACGCTCGCAGGCTCTGACGCGCCCCGTAGCCGCATTGCCTCTGGGTCGTAAATGGCCACCAAGTCCACGTCGCTCGAGGGATTCAGCTCTTGCCCCGCAAGCTTGCCCATCCCCAAAAAAACGAGACCACAAACTTCCCCTTGAGCATCCCTGAGCGCGGGACAAAGTTCCATCACCGCACGCCGCAAGGCCTCTTGCACCGAAGTATCCGCGACGTCGCTTAGTGCACGTGCAGTAAGCACCACATCGTCGCCACTTGCCTCACGCTCCGCGATCCGCGCCTTGTGGGCCATCACCCATCGGGCCAGAACCAGTGCATCTTGCACGTTTTCCTCCGGCTCCAGATCGTGCAGCGCCCGCATCAGCGCTGGATACAAGGTGCGCGCATTCGTCATGCGCTCACCCCACAGAGACGATGTCACTGCGCGTTAGCGCTTGGCGTGCAGGCGACAACACCAACACCAAGATCATGCCCAATGCAATGGCGCCCGGGATGACGCGCCCCGACACCCGGAGCAGCACCACAGAAACACCTCCGGCAATCACATGCACCAGCGGCCAAAAAGCACCGAATGCGATGACGTGGCCACTTGGCGAAAGCAAAAATGCTGCGGGCAAAATAGCAACAATACTAAGCAAAAAAGCAATCACTTCTGCGCGACGCGACCCAAACGGATCTTCGAGTGCCAAGATCACAAGGCCTCTCCAGATGCCCTCAAAACAAAGCGCATAGAGCACGATACAAAGCACCTGGCCCGCAACGGCAAGCTGCTCATTGCCAGCGATCCCGATGCCCACCAACCGCAATGTGGCCGCCACATAGTGAAACTGAGGGACCAAAGATCTGACCCACCCCAGACTGAGCGCGCCCCATAGCAAGCCGCCGACCAACATCGCGGAGGCAATGCCCTTGGTTGGGTCACCAGCTTTGGGACGGTGCATCTCGAGCGCCACAGATCGATCCGAACTTAGCGCGAAGAGGAGCGCCCACGTGGTTGCCATGCCGCCCACCAACCACACCCTCGCCAACCAAGTTCCGCCTTCACTGGAGGTTGCGAACCACCAAGACAGAGAGGTGCCAACCCAAGCGAGAAGTGAGATGCAAAGCGCGCGCGACATGAAGTTCCGGCGCTCAGCCCTTACTCCAAGTTGTGTGCGTTCAGCGAGACACCATTGACGTCAGGAGGACGAATCTGTAGCGTGAAGGGTGCAAGCGTTGTGGATGGGGACCTCTTATCGGCTCCCCAAGCACAACGTCCGTTAGCCCCACGGGCAGAATCGGACCACATTGGGTTCGACCTCGCTCGGTTCCCCCCAAGTCTGTGTAGTGTTCAAGAAAGACAAGTAGAGACATGACGTTCACCGAAGCGGCGATTGAGATTTTGCGCCTTGCGGGCAAACCTCTGCACTACAAAGACATCACCGATCTTGCGGTGGAAAAAAACATGCTTTCGCATGTGGGCAAGAGCCCCGACGTCACAATGGGCGCACGCCTTGCAGCCCTGCTCAAGAAAGAGGAAAAGACGGCCGCCATTGTGCGGGTTCGTCCGGGAATTTTTGGCCTTCGCGACTGGTCGCTAGGCGCGAAACCTTCAAGCTCCGAAAGCGTTGAGGGCACCGAAGTCAACGCACTCGACGTGGAACACATGGGGGCCTCGCGGCACGTTCCTACAGCCGCGCCTTCGCACGTGGTCATTCCGCAATCCGATGACAGCTCTGCGCAGTTGAGCAATGAAGATGCGTTGCGGGCTGACCTTGCAGCAGGCGCAGCCGGCTTGTTTCAAGACGAAGACGACGACGACTTGCCGATCCTCGGAAGCCCATCGAAGAGCGAGAGCGCCACGGCCCCAGCCGAAGGTGCCGATGATGGGAGCGATTCATCCAAGAAGAAGCGCCGTCGTCGTCGTGGTCGTGGTCGTGGTGGCCGAGAAGACGGCGAGGGCCAGGACGCAAACGCGCAAGGTGCCGACAACGAAGGACAAGACGATTCGCTTGGCGCGTCTGATGCAGCCGAGGATCGTGAGCCCACGGGCGAAGAACTTGCAGGCAAAGATCTGGCGGATGCCGTTGCTGTGGTTTTGAACTCGGCCAATGATCGCTCCAGCGGTTCAGTATCGGTCAAATGGGTCACCGACATTTTGGTTCGCAAGGGGCGCGTGGGCGGAGAAGCCGGCTCGTTTCAGCCTCAAGTGATGGCAGCCGTGCGCGCGGACATGGGCCGCGCACTTGCAAGTTCGCACCGCCCGCGATTCCGATTCGTGGGCCAGGGCCGCATGGCCTTGACGGACTGGGGTTTGCCTGCTGACGTCATTCGCCTGGAGCGCGAGGCCGTTACTGCAGTGGAGCGCTACCGCGATGCTGTCATGCGCACATTTTTGCGTCGCGTTCAGGACTTGCCAGGTCACGCACTGATGGAGATTGCCCTGCTCACGCTCGAGCAGATTGGTTTTTCTGACGTAAAACCGATTCGACGTTTGGGCGCTGGTGGCGGCGAGTCGCACTTCTCGGCAACCCACAAAGGGGTGCTTGGTGAGACACGTTTTGCCATCGTGATCCGCAAAGACGGACGCGAAGTTGGGCGTGAGCGCGTGGCCGACCTGCGCGGCAGCCTGCACCATTACAACGAGGCTGATGCGGGATGGATCATGTCAACCGGGCAAGCCTTGAGCGGTGCACGCGACGAAGCCAATGCATCGGGCGCGGCGCCCATCACGGTCACCGATGGCTATGGCTTCTGCAAGTTGCTTCAGAAGCACCGCATTGGAACGCACCTCACGCAATTCACATTGGCTGTGCCCGACGAGGGCTTCTTCGACACGCTCAAGGGCTAAGCGACGAACAAATCATGAAGGCGACGCTGCAAAGCGTCGCCTTCATCTCTTTGTACAATCCAGCTCAGACGCAGCGCGGACGCGCACAACAACGATGCCGTTGGGGCGACCTCTCGAACGGCACTCCATGCAGCGGGCAACACGCTCGGCAACGTCAGCCCATCTCCGACCAAACTCAGCATGACGTGACCCTCCGTCACGGTTGCGAGCGGTTCTAGTTGCGCCTTGCACACGCTCCAATCAGGCAGGTTTGCGAGCGTAAACACCACGCGCCACGAGTCCCCACAACAGACCAGCTCGGAGGGCTGCACGACCAGTCGCTCGAGCACCGCCATCAGTGCTGCGTGATGCGCCGCGGGAACCCATGCGCAGGCAATGGCTCCGGTCGCCACGACAGCACGTGCGCGCAAGGTGGTTGCAAAGTGCACGCGTGTCTCGTTTGACGTTGAAGCCACATCACCCGTTCGACGCGCGTAGAGTGCAACGCCATTTTTCCGTGCCCATTCTACGGCCTGCGCATTCAACACTTTCGCGCCCGATTCGGCCATCTCCTGCAGCGTTTGATAGTCTACCTCAGGCAGGTGCTTTGCGGTTGAAACCACCCGCGGGTCGGCCGAGTACACGCCATCCACATCGCTATAAATCTCGCAACGCTCCGCGCCCAAAGCGGCCGCGAGCGCCACTGCTGTTGTGTCGGAACCACCGCGCCCGAGCGTCGTGATGTCGCGTCGGTAGCTCATGCCCTGATAGCCGGCCACAATCACAATTTTGCCGCGTGCTAGCTCATCTTCGATGCGGTGAGGACGCACTTCGATGATGCGTGCATCAAAGTGCCGGTCGTTTGTGAGGATGCCAGATTGGCTGCCTGTAAAGCTAATGGCATCGCACCCACGTGCAGAGAGCGCGATGCACAAAAGAGCGGTGGTCACGCGTTCTCCGGTGGAGACCAACATGTCGAGCTCGCGGCGTGGAGCCGTTCCTTCGCCTGCCATACGCCGCGCGAGAATCAGGAGATCGTCCGTCGTCTTTCCCATGGCGCTAACCACCACCACGACATCGTGTCCCGCGCGTTTTGCCGCTGCCACTTGGTCGGCCACCGCCTCAATTTTTTCGGGACTCGCAACGGAAGAACCGCCGTATTTTTGGACGAGTACAGACATGGACCAGGGCACGTGGCTAACACGCGGCGAAACACGCGGCCAAGGACTTGTGTGATGTAGCCCATGAAGCGTGATATGATCTTCGTTATCCATGCAGCTCAAACAGCAGCTCAAGCTTGGCCAGTCATTGGTCATGACGCCCCAGCTACAGCTTGCCATTCGCCTGCTACAATATTCGCGGCTCGAGCTGGCGGATGAGCTGCGGCGCGAGGTGGATCAGAATCCCGTGCTCGGCGAGGAGCACGATGCTCCCGTGTCGGCTCGCGGTGTAAACGAAGAGCACGATCGCTCGGCGAGTGCGAGCGAGCTCACACCAGGCGCCCTCAAGTCTATCGACTGGGATCAACTTCTAGAGAATCGAAATCAAGTCCGTGGTGGATTGGGCGGTGGCGGCGAAGATGCGCCTGGTCTAGACCAAACGTTGTCTCGCAAAGAGTCCCTTGCCGATCATCTTCGTTGGCAATTGCGCCTGAGTGATTTCAGCGAAGTAGAGCGTGCGTTCGCTGAAAGTGTCATCGCGAATCTCGACGACAACGGGTTCCTCGTTCTTGGCGACGACAACGAGACGCTGGCCGAGTTGGAACGCGAGTTTGTCAAAGACCCGTGCAACGCGCACGTGTCTTTTAACTTGGGGATTCTCTACGCAGATGCCGAAGACCCACTACGCGCTCGAGCGCACTTGGAGCGCTATTGCGGTCTTGATCTGGACGAGTCCACGGGCCTTGAATCCGGCGTGCTGCTCACGCGCATCCGGGCTGCCAACGCCGAATTGCGTGTCATGGCCGAGCGCTTGGCAAAGCAAACGGAGGCGATCCCGGAAAAGCAGAGTGTGCTGCGCGCGCTCCTCACTGCTGCGCGCGCAGGTGCGCCTGGAGCATTTCAAGACCTGGAGTCATTTGCGATCGCGCACGATGTAGACGTTCATGGCTTGCGTGATATCCGGCATGAGCTACGGCGTCAGGCAACGCTGAAAGCGAAAGAACTTGCATCACGGGTTGCAGACAGTCTCTATGCGGCACTCCTCGACTCGCGT
Source organism: Myxococcales bacterium (assembly GCA_043778435.1). Lineage (GTDB taxonomy): Bacteria > Myxococcota_A > Polyangia > Polyangiales > Polyangiaceae > JAAFHJ01. Next base: position 8,050 of record JAYWGD010000105.1, read on the forward strand.
TTTGTCGATGCGCGCGATGCACTGCTGCGTTTGCGT
>JAYWGD010000106.1:0-2790 GCA_043778435.1 Myxococcales bacterium
AGCGGCGCGCGCATGACCCACGCCAGAACGAAAAAGACCAAAAACGCAGAGTAGGAAAAATGCAGGGCTACGGTGGCACTGGCCTCTTTTGGCCCAAGAGCTCGAAGGTAGATCATGGCGAGCGACGCGAAGAATGCGGAGGCTATGGCCATGAGTGTATGATGCATGTGTGCGGGCGCCATGATGCCGCCGCCGGGACTCAGAATGCAGACGACGCCCAGGAGGCACACGAGCAGCGCTGGAACCAATCGTGCGCCACTTCGTTCTCCGAGCAGCAGCGGCGCCATAAGAGCCACGAACACGGGAGCCAATGCAAACAGCGTGGCGGTGTTTGCCACGCTAAGTACATGCAGACCAAGCACGTAGAAGCAGCTTGTCATCGAGAGAGTGCCGAACACGGTGCGTTTCCACATCGGGCCGTAGTCGGAGATGCGTAAGCTTTGCCCCGCAGCGCGCGCAAAGCACAGCGCCAGGGTTCCGCCCACAAAGGCTCGCCACGCGCCAATGACGGCGAAATGAGCGCCCGCGAGACCTGCCTGTCGCGCACATGCATTCATGCCCGCAAAACCCGCGGCGCTGGCAATGCTCAGGTGAAACGCACGTCTTGAGGTCGGAAGAGAGAGAGCGTCGGGCATGGGATCCCAAAGAGCGTTTGAAAGTGAGCGTTTGCTGCTTTGGACTGATAGCATTCTTGGCGCACCCATTGTTTGTGAAGGAGCGCGCGACATGTTGAACGTAAAGTGCGAGGCCTGCGAGGCCCCTTACCAGGTTGATGAACGCCGAGTCCCAGCGACCGGCCTCAAGATGCGTTGTCCTAAATGCGGGCATTCTTTTTTGGTGCAATCTACAGGTGCTGTCGTGGCGATCCCCGCAGCGCCGCCCGCCTCCGCGGTGCCAGGCACAGTGCCCAGTGCCATTGCGGGAGTCTTACCGCATCCAGCTGCCGCGCCGCGCATGCCACCCGCGCCATTGCCTAGGCCGGCACCGCCGAGCCCCGGGCCACGCACCTTTGACAGCCAACCGACGATGATGAAGGTCGGCGGAGCGAGCGTACCGCCCCCTTCGATCGGAGGTATCGATTCGTCGTGGGGACCACCGGAGCCTGTTGCCAATTTTGGCGAGCTCGATTTGCCGGCGGTTGCGACCTCATTGCCCGCGGTGGCCACGGCGTTGCCTGCGGTGTCGGCGCCTCCGCCTCAAGTTGCAGCACCCTTGCCGGCGGTGGCCGCTGCGCCGCGAGTCCAAACGCCTGCGCCGCGCCCACCCGCGGTTGCGCCGCCCGTTTCGGGCGGTCTCGATCTGGGGTTCGACATGGACTTTGGAAATGTCAATGTGGCCAAGTTGGCGCCTGCGCCCGCTGCACAGAGTGCGGCGTCGCCCGCGCCGATGCCGTTTTCGTTGGATGTGGACATGGGACATGGGGCTCCCGCAGCGGCGCCGTTGCCCATGGGATTGGACTTGCCTCCGATGCCTACCGAGACTGCTGCGCACCTCACCTTGGACAGCACCCCGCGTGACTTCGCGCCCGGGCCCGCATCGGCGGGGCCGGTGGACTCCGGCCTGTCTTTGGGGATGCCTGCGCCCGACAGCACCATGAGCGGAGGCGCAAGCAAGAAGCGCCCAACATTCTTGGGCGGGCCTACCGCGGCGGGAGCAAAAGGCGGGTTTCAGGCGAGCAAGACCCCTGCCCCACGCGTGGTGATCGGTGTCGCATCTGCAGTCATTTTGCTTGGCGGCGGCGCCTTAGAGCTCACCAAGATGGGGGCCTTTGGCCGCTACGTCATCAGCGATCTGGTTCATGCTTCCGGGTATCATCACGCGGCTCAAAGCCTGCTCTCGGAGCTGCACCAATCCTTTGCTGCAGACGATTTCCGAACCGCATCGCAGCTCTCGCAGAAAGCTCTTTTGGCCCCTGTTCAAAGCCCTCGCGCCATCGCGTTGCACAAGGCCTCGGCCCTTGCAGTTTACATGAATATGGTTCGCTACGGTGCAGATGGCCCGCGTCTGACGCAAATGGATCAGATCATTGGAGCTTTGCCGCCCGAGGTTTCGGACCCCGTGGTCGAAGCCGCGCAGCGTGCAGCTCACGGCGATTTTCAGGTCGCGCTAGATCGCGCGCGCAGTGGGCAAAGCAGCCCTTACGCCGTGGAGCGCGCGCTTGTAACGGCAGATAGCTTGTATGGCATGCGCCGCACCGCCGATGCCATCGCCGCTTACAAAGAGGCCCTGCCGCTCGTGCCCGGTGCACGGGTGCGCTTTGCATTGGCGCGTTGTGCGAGCGCCTTGGGAGATACCAAAACAGCAGGAAAATGGCTGGGCGAAGTGCTCGCTGCAAACTCCAAGCATTTCGAGGCGAAGGTCTTGTCTCTACGGGTGGCACTTGAAACCACGGGGCCCGACGAGGCCTTGCTTCATGAGCTTGAGCAACTTGTTGCAAGCCCCGCATTTGGCGCTGAGAGTGCGCGCGCCCGTGCCGATGCGTTCTCGTTGCGCGGTGACTTTGCGCGTGCGAGCGGGCGCCCAACGGATGCAGAACGCAGCTATGCCAATGCGGTGGCGCTGGACCCTACCTCGGCGCTGGCGCTGATCGGGCAAGCGGAGGTGTTCTTTCAGGCGCATCGGTTTTCAGAAGCGCTCTCACGTTTTGATGCGGTGCGTGTGTCGGATCCCACAAGGCCTGATGCGCTTCTGGGCGTGGCCAAGTCCAAGTTAATGCAGTTCTTGCCCGTGGAGGCCAAGCGCTTGCTCGAGGATCTGCGCACCCGCGTGCCCGCATCCGCATCGGTTGCT
>JAYWGD010000107.1:0-2789 GCA_043778435.1 Myxococcales bacterium
GGTAGAGGACCAGAAATCCAAACGACCACAGCACGCGCTGCGCCAAAATCTCCAATGCACCTGCAGGCCGGAGCAGCGGCCAAAAGAGGGGAAACACGCCCCAACACAGATACGCGCACAACCCAAACAACATGCCGGAGCGAAGCCTTGCGGCATCGTTTGCGTAGGGCTGTGGGATCATCTCGTCCTCACTATGCCTACCTTTGCGGACGAAGGCCCAGCAAGCGCCGCGCCGCAGCCCATGTTTTTGGCCACACACGCAACTTTTTGCAGCACGCAGCTGACTCATTTTGACTTGCAGGCCGCAAGCCTAAGGAGAACCCTACGAGCGCCATGGCCCTGCTCAAAGACGACACCTACCAAGACATTCTCGACCTTCCCGAGCATCTGATCGGTGAACTGGTCGACGGCCGGCTCTACGCCCACGCCCGGCCCGCTTACGGCCACGTGCGCGCCGCCAGTAGAATTGGATATGCACTCATGGCTGCGTTTGATGGCCAATTGGGCGGCCCAAGCGGGCCGAGCGGGCCCGGAGGATGGTGGATTCTCCCCGAGCCGGAGCTTCACTTTGGCCGCAATGTGTTCGTGCCCGATTTGACGGGTTGGCGCATCAGCCGCCTCCCGCAACTCCCCAAAAGCCACTACTGCGAGCTGCCACCGGACTGGGTCTGCGAGGTGCTCTCGCCAAGCACCACGTCGCACGATCGCGTGCGCAAATCCCACCACTACGCGGCGAACGGCATCCCCTATTTGTGGTTCGTCGACCCGGCGGCCCGCACGCTCGAAGTGCTGGAGCTTATCGATGGTAGATACACCATTCTGCGAACCGACTGCGACGACGCACTGGGCAACTACGAGCCTTTCGAAGCCGTCCCCTCCCCCTCGCCCCATGGTGGCACATGGGCGGGCCCATCGCGCCCTAGCATCACGCCACAAGCGGCAAAGCTGCGAGCACGCGAACGATAGAACACCTGAAAGGTTTTTCGCGCCGCTCAAGATGACAAATTTAAGTGCAAAACGCACGCATCAAGCAAGCGGCAAAGCCGTGAGCACCACACTCAGGCAAGCGGCAAAGCCGCGAGCAAAAACAAGAAGCCCAAGCGCGAAGCGCAAGGGCTATCTCACCAACCAAAATCCGAGAAAGGCTGCACGAGGCGCCCCGCGGCTAGGGCGCCAGGAGGCGCCGCGTGCGCTTTGGTACGCAAGCCTCCCGAGAACCGACGCCCCGGGGAAGCCTCGTGTCAGGCCTTTGGGGGTGGAGGGGCTACGTCCATCTTGGCCCGCTTGTTGCGGCGGCGCGCAGCTTCTGCCTGCTTTTTGCGCTTCTTGATGGAGGGCTTCATGTGGTGGCGGCGCATTTTGAGCTCGCGGAGCACACCTTCTGAGGCGAGCTTGCGCTTCAGGAGCTTGATCGCGCGCTCAATGCCGCGGTCACTGACGAGAACTTCGAGGGGTTTGCACTGAATTGCTTCGCTGGTCATGATCTCATCACTCCGGATTTCGCAAAATTTGACGGAAGTTGTCGTTAGCACGGCTTTGGGCGGCCGCAAAAGGAAAAGGAGGCTCTCTCTCTCTCTACAAGACACTTCGGCGTGCACAGCACTCAAAGGAGGAGGCCACTCGCTGCCGTGCTCGCGCTCGAACACTCATACACACAATGAGGGTGCAACTCCCATGCCATGACAAAGGCCAAGTCCCTCGAGGGTCGCTCGCAGCCCAGCGCGAAGCGATTCGAGATCATAGCCGCCCTCAAGGACAAAGGTGAGGCGTCCGCGGCAATGCTCGCGCGCGACCTCCAGCAGGCGTTCTGCCATCCATCCATAGACAGCCGGCGTGAAGCGCATGTCCGCAAGCGGGTCCCGCTCGGAAGCATCGTATCCCGCACTCACAAGAACGGCCTCGGGGGCAAAGGCCTTGAGGGCGGGCAAAAGTTTTTGCTCCCACACGGCCATGCACGCTTCATCGCCACTGTAGGGCTCCATGGGCAAGTTGACAGTGCTTCCCACCCCAAGCCCCGCCCCTGTCTCATGCCCAAATCCTGTCCCGGGGAAGCATGGCTGCTGATGCAATGACACATAGAGCACCGATGGATCTGTGTAGAACACATCTTGTGTGCCGTTGCCGTGATGCACGTCCCAATCGACGATTGCCACCCGGCGAAGACCAAGACTTCGCAACTGAGCCGCGGCCAACGCCACGTTGTTGAGCAGACAGAAACCTGATCCTCCTGCGCGCCCCGCGTGATGGCCCGGCGGGCGCACCAACGCGAAGCCCAGGGAATTAGGTGCACATTGCACCTTTATCGCGAGATCGATACAACCTCCTGCAGCGCACAATGCCGACTCCACCGAGCCAGAAGACACAAACGTCTCGGGCGCCAAGATGGTCTGCGCGCCGCGCCAGGCCAAAAGCCTCGTCACATAGGATGCATCATGCACCTTTGCCAGCTCTTGGGCCGTGGCCTCGCGCGCAGGCACCAACTGCGAAGGCACTCCGACGAAGGCCTGACGCATGGCCCCAAGCCTCGCCGGCGAGTCCGGATGCCCAGACGGCGGGACATGCGCATCGAAGCGCGCGTCGTCGACGAGATAAAGCGTAGGCGGGTCGCTCAACCGAGCGCACGCTTCGCTGCCGCAAAGCCACGCTCCAAATCTGCAATCAAGTCGTCTTGATGCTCGAGGCCCACCGACAAGCGAATCAGGCCATCGGCAATGCCCAATGCATCGCGGGCCTCTTTCGGGATACTCGCGTGCGTCATGAGCGCGGGGTGCTCGGCAAGCGACTCGACA
>JAYWGD010000108.1:0-8075 GCA_043778435.1 Myxococcales bacterium
CTCCAAACGGCCTGACGTTCAAATGGCGAGCTCTGCATCCGACGCAAGCAGCAACCCCATTCTGGTGGCTGAGGCAGGACAATCCGATGCCGCACACGCCGATGCGCTTGCGCCAGATGCAAGCATTCAAGCAACCAGTTCCGATGCTGGCTTTCAGGCGGCGTCTACGCCCGTCTATGTGCACTGCTCCGGGATCGTTGCAGTATGCAGAGATTCATTTTCCCTGGGCCACGGACGAATCCCCGAGGGTTTTGCGCCGCGGATGCTTTCTACATGGGTCTCCATCGCGCGTTGTGAGGCGGCGGCGGCCGTGGCGTTTCATCGCATGGTTCAAGAGCTTGTTGCATTCAGTGCACCATGCATGCTTGTGGAGGGCGCCCAAAATGCCGCACGCGAAGAGAAGCAACATGCCGCACATGCCTATGCGCTGGCCAAAGAGCGCGGAGCCTCTGCGCACGAGTTAAGCTCCATTTACGAGCAAAAAACAGCATTCGAGTCTCGAAGCCTGCTCGACTTCGCGCTGGAGAACGTCTCTGAAGGCGTGGTGCGAGAATCGTTTGGCGCCATGCTCAATGCCCATCAAGCGACGCAAGCCTCAGAGAGCAGCGTTTGTGCGTTCTACACGCAAATCACCGAAGACGAACTCGGGCACGCAGCACTCTCGATGCGGGTGCATGCATGGGCCATGTCGCAACTCTCCGAAGCAGATCGGACGACGGTACGGGCCGCCTTGCGGCAAGCCGTCGCCACACTGCAAGGCCAGGCCCGCGAGCAGGTTTTTGACTCCGATCGAACCGCATTGGGCTTGCCGACTCAAGCCACTCAACTGCAGATTCTAAGCACGCTCTCGGCAAGCTCGTGGTCACGGTGGGCTGCGTGATCCACAGCCTCTTGCTTGTCGCAGCACTCGACGCCTCGCCGCCCCCGCCTCTGCCCACAGTGCCCCCAACAGATGCGGCGGATGCTCAGGCGCGCCCATTGGACGCTCCGCCTCCCTCCTCGGTGGCTCCCCGCAGCACAGACAGTGCAGCCGCCACGACAACCGTGCCCACCAAGCGCGTCGCGTTCTTTTTTGGCCCAACGCTGGGCGTAGGCACATCGCTAGGATACCTCGGCAGCGAGTTCGTCTACGCGCCAGCCGCGCACACACACCTTGCATTTGGCGTGGGAATCGCCTCGCAAGGAACCCATGTCGCACTTTCAGGCCACCAATACTTTGAGCTCCGCAGCGACCGGGCCGACCTGCGCAACCAGCTTGGCTTTGGCGTGGGCCTCTCCTCGGGCGCTTACTACGATGAGTTCGCCATCTCGCGCGCGCCCACCGAGGCCCGGCGATACTGGAAGCACGCCATGTTTCTCAACTTGGAAGCAGAGCTCAGGCTGGTGCGCGCATCACAGGGATCGGTGGGCGTGTTCTTAGGGCTATGCAACGTGCTGAACCCGCGAGGGTTTGCGGGCGCACGCGCGACCAACAGCGCGGCGATTCCCGTGAGTCTGTCCTTCGGCATGCGCGCACTGTTCCCAGCCTTGTAAAGCGCGGCGCCATGCTGCGTGCAGGTGACTTTGATGTACGTCGCTCACAGGCCTTGCGCGGCACGCTCAAAAGGGTGAAAACTCGCGCCTATGAGGTTTCCGTTCATTCGCGGCCGCGTCGCCAAACAAGCGCATGTGGGCCTTCCAGAAGGCACCGTCGAAGAAGAATATGCCCGCAACGGTTTCTTCGGAAACACCACGCACTTTTACCGCACGGCGCCGCCCGTCAACTGGTCACGCATCGAGGGGAAGCTTCGCCCGCATGCGTACGACTTCTCAAAGGTCGCCATTCGCAGCGAGGACTACATCGCCGCGCGCACGTTCTTGCTCGAGAACGAAGACGTGCGGTTGGGCTTTGTGCGCCTCACGCAACCTATGCCCTATCTGTTTCGCAACGCCGACGGCGACGAAGTCATCTTCGTACACGAGGGCCGCGGCCAACTGCAGACCGACTTTGGGCCCTTCGCGTATGAGCCAGGAGATTATCTGCTCATTCCACGCGGGACGGCGCATCGCTTTCTGCCTACCGAGCCGTCGGCGTTTCTGATCATTGTGGCCTTTAGCGAGGTAGGGTTCCCCGACCGCGGCATGCTCGGCGAACATGCGCAGTTCGATCCGGCCGTCATCAACGTGCCTAGCCCCGACGAGGCGATGCCGTTTTCGGCCGGTCCCACCGGCGAATGGGAGCTCGTGATTGAGCGGCAAGGCGAGCTGACGCGTGTATTTTACCCGCACAATCCACTCAACGTGGTGGGATGGAAAGGCACGCTTGCACCGATGCAGCTCAACGTACGCGACATTCGCCCCGTGGTGTCCGATCGCTACCACCTACCCCCATCGGCCCACACCACATTCATCATGCGAAATGCTGTGATCTGTTCGTTCTTGCCGCGCCCGCTAGAGAACGGCGACCCCACCGCGCTGCGGGTTCCGTTCTATCATTCGAACATCGATTTCGACGAAGTGCTCTTCTACCACGACGGCGAGTTTTTCAGCCGCAAGGGCATCGGACCGGGCATGGCCACCTTTCACCCGCAAGGCATTCACCACGGACCGCAGCCGGGTGCGGTGCAGCGTACCGCGGGCGTGAAGGAGACCAAAGAGGTCGCAGTGATGCTCGATGTCAAACGCCCGCTACGCGCCACGGCAGCAGCAGGCAGCGTCGAGAATTTGGACTATTGGAAGAGCTGGCAAGGCTGAAGAAGGAACAACGACCATGAGCTACACAGAGACGAACCCACTGGCCTTGGACGGCATTGACTTTATCGAGTTTGCCGCGCCCGACCCCGACATGTTGCATCGCTTGTTTCAAGCCTTTGGCCTGTCGCGCACGATGCGGCACAAAGAGCGCAATGTGGACTTGTACCAACAGAACGACATCACCTTTTTGGTGAACCGCGAAGAGGCATCGTTTGCAGGCTCGTTCAAGAACGCACACGGCCCCTGCGTGTCCAGCATGGGATGGCGCGTAGCAGACGGCGTCAAGTCTCATGGCATCGCGCTTCAGCGCGGCGCCAAAGGCAGCGAGGGAGGCGATTACGCGCGCCTCGGCGAAGGCAAGCTGCCAGCGCTCGTGGGCATCGGCGACAGCCTCATCTACTTGGTAGACGACAACAAGGACCCAAAGCGTTGGGAAAAATGGGGTTTTGTCGCGCTCGAGAAACCCGACCTGGTGCCCAACAAAGGCTTCACCGTGGTCGATCACCTCACCAACAACGTGTACCTGGGCACGATGGGTGCAACGTCAGAGTTTTATAAAAAGGTCTTTGGCTTTACCGAGGTAAAATACTTCGACATTCGCGGCGCACAGACCGGACTCACCTCGTTTGCGCTGCGTTCGGCGTGCGGCAAGTTTTGCATTCCCATCAACGAAGCCAAAGAAAAGAAAAGCCAGATCAACGAGTACTTGGACCAGTACAAAGGACCAGGCGTGCAGCACATCGCGTTCTTGTCGGAGGACATTCTGGGTTCGCTCGATGCCATGAAGGGAAGCGGTGTGCAGACCTTGGACATGGACGACGAGTACTACGAAGAAGTCTCCAAGCGCTTGCCGCAGATCACCGAAGACTGGGGGCGCATCAAAGCACACCAGGTGCTCGCGGATGGCGATGACCAAGGTTATTTGCTGCAAATTTTTACCAAAAACGTCATCGGCCCGATCTTCTTCGAGATCATCCAACGCAAAAACTGTCTCACGTTTGGCGATGGCAACTTTGGTGCATTGTTCCGGTCCATCGAGCGCGAGCAAGCCAAGCGCGGTGTTTTCGATCAAGCGTAGCGCACAACTTTTGGCATACTCTCGCTCGTTGTGAATGACGCGAAAGAGTTGCTTCAAGAGGGACGAGAACTCGCGGCGGCTTATGGCGCCGCGATTTTGCGTTTGGACGAAGACGTACGAGAGGGACGACCCACAGGCGCCTCGTGCGCCGAAGCATTCCGTGCAGTCCACACGTTAAAGAGCATCGCGGCATTTGCCCAGATGCCGCATTTGGCGCGCGTGGCCGAAGTCACTGAGAGCGCGCTTGGCCAAGTGCGCGGCGGCCACACCACACTTGACGACGCGCTCTTTGGTCTACTTTTGGCAGCAGAAACGCTGCTCACAGTGGGCATCGCAGGCGACAGCAGGGCGGAGGACGGCGAGCGCATCGCGGCGTGGACAGATGCCGTCCGCTGGCTCGTTGAGAGCAGGCCTACAAGCCACGCCGCAGCCATGCAGGTAGACGCCAACGTCTCGGCGGATGTGCGTGCGTTGCTCAGTGCCAACGAAACCGAAGACCTACGCAGCGCCATGGCCAAAGGCGGCACTGCGTTTATGTGGACGCATGTCTATTCGATTCTCGATCTCGAAGCGGAGCTCGAGCAAGCGCGCACCCGGGCCGCTCCGCATGCGGCATGGGTGGCGCTGTTGCCGGCAGAGGGAGACACCGAAGCCCCTGAGATTCGCCTTAGTGCGCTGCTTGTGAGCGCACTGAAGAGCGCCGCACTTGCCGGTGTGTTGCAATGCTCAGAGAGCGAGCTTCGAATCGCCTCCGGACTTGCTTCGCAGCCAAGCGCAACTGCGCCCAAGACCGAGCGTCAAAGTGCGTCTTGGCGATCGGCGCCTGCGCCCGAGCCTGCATCGCCGACGGTGCGCGTCCACATCGAAGAGCTCGACACAATGCTTGCCGAGCTCGCCGTGCTTGCAAGAAGTGGCGCCAACAAGGCGGCGCGCACGCGGCACATTGCGGCCCTTCGAGAATCACTTGTGAGTGCGCGAAGCGTGGAGCTTTCGCAACTTTACGAACGCCTGGCGCGCGCTACACGGCAAGCCAGTTTGGAGCTAGGAAAACCTGTGCGCCTCAGCACGAGTGGCGGCGAACTTCAGCTCGACAAGCGGCTTTCTGACAGCGTCTTCGAGCCTTTGCTGCACATCGTGCGCAACGCACTTGCTCATGGCATTGAGGACAAGGCCACACGCGCCGCGCGCGGCAAAGACGAAACGGGGCGCCTCGTCCTGACTGCATTTGCGCAAGCTGGTGGTCTCGCGATCGAGGTCGAGGACGACGGAGCCGGCGTCAACATGCAGCTTCTTCGAGCACGTGCGGCAGAATCTGGACACGTCACGCCACATGTGGCCCGCACCGCGAGCGACGAAGAGTGCTTGTCGTGGGCGTTTCTCCCAGGGCTCTCCACCCGTGAAGGGGTCACGCCTATGTCCGGACGCGGGGTTGGCCTCGACGCCGTCAGCACGGCGGTGCGTAGCGTGGGCGGGCAGGTAGAACTGCGCAGCGTGTCAGGCGTGGGCACCAAACTCACGTTGTACTTGCCCCGACACGCATCGGTGATCCGCGTTGTGAAATTGCAAAGCGTGCAGTTTCAGGTGGATGTGCCACTGGCGCACGTGCGTTCGGCGCGCGCACTCGACAACTACAGCGAGCGGGTCGTAGCCGGCGAGCGATTGCTCAGCCTTCACGATGAGCGTTTTTTTGCGCGCTCGCTTCGACGCGTATTGGGTGCGGGACGCGACGACGCAGCACCACGCGAGAATCTTGTATTGCACATGCATAGCCCTCCGCGCTCGGGCGGACTTCTGGTCGAAGGGCCTCTGCACACCGACGAGGTGATGCTTTACCCATTTGGATCGGACTTCGAGGAGTTGCAAGGTTACATCGGCGTGGCCGAGCATGCAGATGGCACCTTGGCATTGGTTCTGAACCATCACGCACCCACGGTTGAGCCACGCGACAGCGCCGCGACTTCGGCCCCGTTTCAATCCGTCGCAGCGCCGCGCGAACCTCACATCGAGCTTCAACGCGGGTCTACATCGATGTGGATTTCCTCAAGCGATGTGCGCGTTGTCACGCCTGCCACCGCATGGCTACGCATCCCCAAATCTGTCGCACCACGATCCGGCCTTACCTTGGAGCGAGGCCAGATTTTTCCGGTGTTGGATGCCTGGTCGCTAGGCAACGTGCAAAGCGTAGAGATGCCGCCCGCCCCGGGCTACCTTGTGCATCTCGCCGGGGACTTGGATGGCATTGTCCTTGCGTGCGACCACGTGAACCTTGTGCAGCGCCACAAAGGCGAAGCGGCCCAAACCGTGCATTCTGCAACAGCTTGGGCTCGCGCGCATCAAACGACTGCGGCTCAGTGAGAGCGAGCGTGTTTGCGTCCGTGATGACGATGACCGTGACGGTCCTTCCCTAGCTCGGCAGCGAGCGCTTCACGCTGCGTGTCCGTGAGCACTGGCAGCAGCGCTCTCACGACCTTGAGCTCGTGCGCGGCGGGGCCACCATTCGACGGCACGGCCACCGAAGGTAGCTTCGCGGGATCGAAGTCGGCGTTGGCAAAGGAATCAGCCAAGGCCCTTGTGCGAGTGAGATGCGCCGCTCGCATCGCCTCGTGGGTTTGCCGCATATCGTTGCGATCTGCATCCAATGCCGTCTTCAGCTTGTTCGCCTGATCGGGTGTAAGCTGCAATGATTTAACCAATGCCCCGGGGCGGCCGTGCTTGCGCTGCATGTGCTCCGCCGCAGGTCCGCCTTCGGCGGGCGGCGCCTCAGCGCTGTCTTTGTCGCCAGGTTTGGAGCCCTGAGCACGAGCTTGTTTGCTCGCGATGCGATCGGCGTCGGCGCGGGTTGCTGCGGCAAACTCCTGGCGCTCCGCAGGTGTGAGGCTTGCATGAAGGGCTTTGAGAAACGCCGCTTGGCGCGCTCCGGCCTCCGACGCGCGTGCCTTCAGCGATGCCAGACGAGCATCGAGTGCCGCATCGTCGAGCTTGTTGGCGCGCACCTCAGCAGCAAGCTCGGCCGCGAACGCGCGCTGGGTTTCGACCCCAGGCTGCGCGCCTTTGGAGACCGACTCATGAGCCGCTTTGATCTTTGCTTGCAAGGCCGGGCTTACATCCAGATGGTGTTGCGCGCCGTGATGATTTGGTTTGTCGCCGCGCTCGCCGGATGCGCCAGCCTCCTGAGCTGACTTCCCGGCCTTGCCATTGCCTGGTGCGGCAGCGGCCATGGATGCATGAAGCGATGTGGTGACAGCAAGCAACGTGGCAGCGGTGCGAAGCGTGAGGTGAATGCGCATGAGGTGTCTCCTTCGTCGATGTAGGCGAGCTCACGATGAGCAACTTGCTCGGTGGGCTCCCATGCTGGTATGACACCTCAGCTTGCGCTTCCATTCCAGCTCTTACTCAGCTTTTTTCAGCTCAGGGAATCGTCAAAGTGTGACACCTATTCGATGCTGTACTTGCGCATCAATCGGTAGATGTAAGTGCGATCGACTTGCGCCTCTTTGGCCGCCGCCACCACATTTCGTGCATGACGATCGAGTAGCTTCTGCAGATAGGTCTTTTCGCCCTCCTCGATCCAGCGCTCACGAAAGGCTTTGTAATCGAGCTGATAGATTGCCTCGTCCGCGCCAGAGAGCGCAGATAGCCCCACGACCTGAATGCTCGGCAAGGCCATAGGCGGCAACGTAAAGCTACCAACCGCGGGCGCTGCAGGCGTGCCCCATGAAGCTGCAGAATGCGCAGATGACGCGCGCGCATCGGCCGGTGGCGGAAGTGTCGCCATCGTGGGCAGCGCACTTTGATGACGGCCCGCATTTTGACTGCGACCCTCAGACGGCGAGAGAGCGAGCGCGCCGGCGTGCCCCAACGCACGCACGCGCTCAACGAAATTACGAAGCTCACGCACGTTGCCGCGCCACTGCCGTGAACTAAGCTCGCGCACAAGTTCGTCGCCGAACGCAGGCGCCGAAGCCTTGCGCAAAAAGTGTTCGACCAACACCGGAATGTCGCTAGGGCGATCTCGAAGTGCGGGCAAAGTGACGGGGACAACGGCCAAGCGAAAGTAGAGATCTTCGCGAAAGGTGCCGCTGTTCACCATGGCAAGCAAATCGCGATGCGTGGCGCACACAAAGCGCACATCGACCGAGCGATGATTGCTCTCGCCCACACGACGCACCGTTTTTTGCTCAAGCACGCGGAGCAGCTTGGGCTGCATCGATACCGGCAGCTCGCCAATTTCATCCAAGAACACCGTGCCGCCGTCGGCCTCCTC
>JAYWGD010000109.1:0-2787 GCA_043778435.1 Myxococcales bacterium
GTGCACCCTGAGGCTGCGTGCCTGAATCGCCTTCCAAACGGACGCGAAGCTTGTTCGCGAGTGTGAGGTCGGTGCTCGACCTCGAGAACAGCAGTGCGTAGATCGCAACGCCGGACTCTTGTGCGTAGCCCAAGTTGGGGAACAAGACCGTGCTGCCCGCTGGGCGAACCAGCTTGGTCGGATCCTTCTCGTAGATCGGGAAGTTCTGCAAGGTCTTCTTGTCTGCCAGTGCCATGGGGGAAACCATCTCCCAGTCCTCTGCCAAGATTGAGCCAACCAAGCGGTCAACTGCGTGAGGGGCGTCGGTACGGAAGCTCACGTAGACGTCACGATTGTCGAGTGCATTGTCACGCGAGAGGGTCGATAGCGACGGGCGCGCATCCACCAGTTCTCGTAGTGCAAGCACCTTCTCGTCGTCGAAACCTACGTGGTTGACGAAGTTTTGGTAATCCCAGCTGCCGCCACGATTGCTATCGAAATCGGTCTGGATGTAGCGACCGTCCATGAGCGGAAGTGAGAACGATTCTTCTTTGCATTGAACATCGAACGGAGGATTGAAGTCCGAACAAGCTGCAGGTGCATCAACGATAAGCAAGGCGCCTGCACGACGAGGTGTACGTGCCCTCACTTCACGCTCGTACTGCGGCCAGTAATCGCCTGGCTCTGGGGTGAGAACGACGCGCTGCAAGAAGTTGAACATCTCGGCGTTTGCCATGACGGAAGGACGGCCTAGGTCGTCGTCTTCCAAATCTGACCGACCGAGATCGGTCACTGTGTTCCAGTGGTAACCGCGAAGGCGCTTGAAGGCGTTGTTGCCGACAGAGCTTGCGACAGACCACCATGCGTACTCACGATTGCCGCGACCGAAGTAGGTCCATGGATAGGTGCGATCGAAACGACGGATGAGGTTTTGCGTGACTTCATAGACATCGCCGCCGCTGTCGCCGATCTTGTCGTGCAAGTAGCCGCCTTGGCTGTAACCTTCGCCGTAGCGGTAGTTCCAACGAATAAGCTCGTCGCCGCTTGCAGCGCCGTAGTCACTGCCGCGCCAGTGTTGACCGTCACCGAATGGGACTGGACGACCATCAAACAAGACTGTGAGGCCACCGCTCTTCATATCGCCATAAGCAATGTGGTTCTTTGGTGGTGGTGCACAGAGTTTTCCGTGGACGATGCGCCACCGGCCTGCTGCCTTCTCTTCGTCCGTTGCATCACGGCAATCGCGTGCGGAGTCAAAGTTTTTGGCAAGACGTGCGGTTTGCGTGTAGTGCGCACGAATCTTGCGGGATTCGGGATCAGACACCAGATCGTTGGGGATGCCTTGCGAGACCAGCTTGCCCTGGAACAGCTTCTGGGTTGCCGTAGGCACAATCGTTTGGTCGAAGGTTTCGAGAACACGACCGTAGAGTGTTTTGACAAAGTGCTGATCGTAGGTGCCAGCACCTGCAGTTTCGCCAAATCGTTCGACTTGGTACTCCATGGTGCTGGTGCCAGCGAAGTACTCCAGGCCTGGGCGTGACTCGTCAGCTTGGCCATCTTCGTCAGCGTCTACTGGGTCGAGGTAACGTGGGCCCATGCACTTGTCGCCTGGGTTGACGCACTTGGCTGTCTCGGTGCCTTCTTTGGTGCGCAACTGCCAGTACTGAGGCTGGTAGTTGACGGAGTCCCAAGAGCTTGCAAAATTGTGGCGCATGCCGATGGCGTGGCCAACTTCGTGGAAGCCGATGCCCTTGATGATTTCATTGACCAGATCTTTGTAGATCAGAACGCCGCGCTCTTTGGGGTCAGCTGCATCGGCATAGAGATCCTGGAAGTACTTGGCGAGTGAGCCAATGTAGATGCTTCCGGAGCCTGCAGCCATTTGTGAGTCGTGGAAGCAGATGCCGCGTTGACCCAACCGGTTCATGTACGCGTCGTAGAGCTCGCCGATCTCGCTCTGGTCAAGCGAAGCCAGCTGCTTCATCGCGTTTACGCCAGTAGCGTTCGCTTGCTCCATCTTGGACAGGATTTGACCCGACGATTTGCCGGCGTTGTAAGCCTGAAACTCTGGTGAAGTCGACAACTTCGCGATCAGAGCACTGACGCGGGCGTTTCCAGCGGCCACACCGGGACCTGTTTGAGACAGCTTCAAGCTGTTCTTGAGCGCCGCAAGTGGGTTCTTTGTGACAACGGCATTGCCCGAATCTGCATCGATGTTCATCGCGCGTTGGATAGATTTCTGGTCTACGCTTGCGGTAGCGGCCTTGATCTCCGCAGGTGTCTTGGCGACAGACATTGAGCCCGGGCCTTGCACTTTTCCATTTTTGACGCGATCTGCGAAGGTGACGGCAGGGTTGCCTGCGATAATGTCTTCGACTTTGATCTCACCACTGTTGAGCTGAATAATGTCGCGGACTTGTGCTGCAGCGGCCGTCACAGAGCGACCCATGATGGTGGCGGTCGCGCCGATCATTTGCCCGCTCAACGGATCCGACGCAATGCTTGCGATGCCACCATAGGGCGCGCGTGACGCGTACGGCCAGTAGATGATGTGATTCTTACGCACGTCTCCGAGACGAGCGACCGCGCCTTCCTTGCCGCACACTTCGGGGTCGTACTTGCGAACCGGATTGTGACAAGTGGCCACCAGGGGACGGCCCTTGTCGACGGCCAAAGTCTTCGGTACATCTGTTCCCCAGCCGCCAAAGGCAACCATTTGGGTCTTCTTGACGTCGCCGTCCATTTCGAAGAACTCGGCATGGCACTCTACGCGGGTTTTGCCCGCGTCCGTGCGGCGGCACTCCACTT
>JAYWGD010000110.1:0-2786 GCA_043778435.1 Myxococcales bacterium
TACGCCATTGCGTACCGTACGATCGACCCAGGCCTTCAGGCTGGAGGGGACGCCAAAGTTGTACATCGGGGTCCCGATCACGATTAAATCTGCGGCAAGAAATTCATCAAGCAAAGCCGTATTCAAGACCATTGCGGCTCGAATCTCTTCGCTCCACGTGTCGGGAGCAGAAAAGAAGCCAGCAAGCTCGATCGGAGAAAGATGGCTCGGTGCATTGAGAACGAGGTCACGGTACGTGACCGTGGCGCCGGCGTGCTTTGCTTTTAGCGCTGAGATGGCTGCCGATGAAAGCTGACGAGAGACCGAAGCCTCAGCTCCTTGAGGCGAAGCATCTAAATGAAGGATGTGCATATGAGTACCTGAGTCGTGGGATTGAGGAACCTCGCATGTCGCAATAGAGCGGCATCCGAGGATGAAAGGATAGCCCGCAAAACGCAATGGCGCACGGCATCCTTCACAACAGTCTGTTTCGACACGTCAGCAATCTGAGGCGTTAGGTACGACAATGCCCATTGCCACGCACCAGCCACTTCATGGTCGTGAGCGAACGCACGCCCATCGGGCCGCGCCAATGCATTCGACTGGTGGCGATGCCCATCTCAGCTCCTAAGCCCAATTCGCCGCCATCATGAAACCGTGTGGAGGCGTTGACGACCACGCAGGCGGCATCCACCTCGCGAGAGAAGCGCGCGCACTCGGCGGGGTCGCGACTCAAAATGGCCTCTGTGTGTCCGGAGCCGTAGGTCGCGATATGCTCAAGTGCACCGTCCAGGCCTTTGACCACGCGCACCGCCAGCACGGGCTCGCCAAACTCCGTGCCCCAGTCGCTGTCCTGCGCGGGCTTAATACGTGTATCTACCATGCATGTGATTTTGCAGCCGCGCAGCTCACACCCTGCGTCAAGCAAAGGCAAAAGCACGGCACGCACCAAATCGAGCGATGCTGCATGGTCGATGAGCAAGCACTCGGTCGCGTTGCATACGCTCGGTCGCTGCATCTTGGCGTTAAGCAAAATTGATCTTGCAGCAACAGCGTCCGCGCCTTCTGCTAAATAAGTGTGGCATACACCCTTGTAGTGCTGCACCACGGGCACCGTTGCATGGTCCGTCACGTAGCGGATGAGCCCCTCTCCTCCTCGCGGAATGGCCAAGTCGATGAGACCGCTGAGCCGCACGAGCTCGCCCACCACCTCCCGATCGGTGCGCGCGACCAGAGTGCACGCGGCCTCGGGCAAGCCGGCCTCTACAAGCGCGCGACGCACCAGCGCTGCGAGCGATGCGTTTGAGTGTTTGGCCTCGCTGCCCCCTTTGAGCAAAATCGCATTGCCACTGCGGAGCGCGAGCGCCGCCGCATCGATGGTCACATTGGGGCGCGCCTCATAGATCATGGCAATCACGCCCAGCGCAACGCTCACGCGCTCGATGCGCAAACCATCGCCGCGAACACGCGACTCCAAAAGCTCGCCAAGTGGATCGGTCATGGCGGCGATTTCGTCGACCTGCGCGGCCATCGCAAGCACCCGCGCTTCGGTGAGCCGGAGCCTGTCTTGCAACGATGGGCTAAGAGCTGAGGCATGGTTCATGTCCAGCCTATTGGCTTGCAGAATGGATGCAGCCTCGGCGCGAAGAAGCGTGGCCAGGGCGCGCAAACAAGCCACACGCGTCTGGTCGGACGCCAGCGAGACCACGCGCCAAGCGACGCGCGCCTGCTCGGCGAGCGGACGAACCGGTGCGAGCACTTCGCTCACACCGGGTCCTTGGAGCGCAGCACCACGAGCAAGCTCACAAGCGACACGGTGGTCATGCCAAGCAGCACTGCAATGGGCAGCCACGTGTCGCTGTGGTTCACGAAGCCCCATGCGCCTGCGATGTTGTCGCCGGCCACTTGGGCGATGGCACAATCGAAGCGTCCGTTGCTGACAAAGTCAGGCGCACTATTGAGGTCCGGCTTCTTGAGATCGATAAGCCATGCAGGCTCCGCCCGTACCGCCAAACGTTCATGCGTGATAGCGCCTTCGAAGCCCCAGCGTGCCGGCATCACATACATCAATGGACGTAGCCAATCATTGGTGGTCATGGGCACCATCAGGCCACCGAGCACCACCTGCGGGATGAGCGCAATGGGCGTAAGCGCCATGGCGGCCTCGGCCGAAGCCACCACGGTAGACAGCAAAAGACCAAGCGCCGTCGCCGAAAGCGCTACCGAAACCATGGCCGTGAGCTCACGTAAAAAAGCCAACGCTCCGCCGTGAAACCCAAGGCCGAAGAACACAATTCCAAGCAGCATCGTGCACTGAAGCATGCACACCAGCGCCAACGGAATGAACTTGGAGAGCACGTAGTTGAACGGGTTGAGGTTCACCATGCGCTCTCGCAAATAGATCGACCGCTCGGTCACGATCTCGCGCGCGGCGTTGCTCGTGCCGAACCACACGCAGCTGACCACCACGAAGAACATGGCGGCGCTGTGGTCGGATGTGGCCGTCATGCGATTGAGCAAATCGGTGCTGCCATCCACGCTGCTGGTGCCCCGCTTCGACAGCTCCTGCAATGCGCCCAAACACCAAAATGGAACCGCTTTTTTTTGGTTGCCAAAGACGAACCAGAGCATGAGTCCAATGACCGGTGCCTGCAAAAACATGATGCTCGCGCCGGCTGTATCTCGCAGCTTTACTCGTCGGTAGCGCGAAATCAGCAAGCCAAGTTGATGCAGCAAATTCACACGTGGACGCGAAGGCACGCCCTTGGTCCCCGCGTCGGTGCCGATGGCTCGACGGCCCGAGTACA
>JAYWGD010000111.1:0-8042 GCA_043778435.1 Myxococcales bacterium
TCGTTGCACATCGCGGCGCTGTCTACAGGGCAGGTGCTTGGCGTCTACGACGACCGGTCCACTTATCCCGATCCGAAGGCTGTAGAATGCATGGTCTCGACTGCACGCATGGTCAAGCTCCCCCCGCTCGAGAGCTACGGGATGCTCATTGTCGATTGCCCGCTAAGCGTGCAAGGCGGGGAAATTCTTGAGCCCGTTGTGCGGCGCTCGCCCGATTCGCGGCCGGGGGAAGAACAACCGGCCCCCATAGAATCGACGAATTGGAACGAGTAGCGCGGTGCGCGCCATTGCGCGCACCCAATGGCCAGCCGCAAAGTGCAAAGTGGCCCCACCACACACTTTGTCGCTACCGGTGCTCCCTTTCGGGTCTCGCGGAGTTCACGCTTCCGTGTCGGTAGGGCCGTAACGCAATCGTAACTACTCACAGCAACGCGAGCTGGCAAGCATGAATGCAAATGCGCAGTGCAAGGCTGCACTCAGCGCTCTACAATGGTTGATCATGTGCGGCATCGTAGGAACAGCTTTTGGCACGGGTGCACTTAGCCTAAACCCTGGCGCCGCGCTCGACGCCATCGCGACACGAGGGCCCGATGGTGGCACATGGATCGAAGGCGTCTCCGGTGAGCATCGCTTTGGGTTTGGCCATGCGCTTTTGGCGATCACAAGTGCGCCTGAAGACGCCAAACAACCCATGTGGTGCAGCGAGCATCAATGCCTCATCGTGTTCAACGGCGAGATCTACAACCACAAGCAGTTGCGTGCAGAGCTCACGCAACTGGGATTCAGCTTTCGCACAGGCTCTGACACGGAGACCCTGCTCGCGGCTTACAAAGCTTGGGGTGAAGAGGTGTTGCACAAGCTGTCAGGCATGTTCGCCTTTGCCGTTTGGGACATGCGCGATCAAAGCGTGTTTGTGGCGCGTGATCGCGTGGGCGAGAAGCCCTTGTTCTACACCGTGCAAGGTGGCGCGCTTGGCTTCGCCTCCACCACGCGAGCGCTGGGCGCACTTGGCTTCACGCGCACGCCCGATCTGAGCGGTTTGCCGACCCTGCTCACCTTCGGTTACACGCGTCATGGCGGCACCAACTACACGCACATCCATCAGCTCGCACCAGGCCACTGCATGCGTGTGCGTTCCGACCTGGCTTGTCTGCCAAAGCGCTATTGGCGCGTCTCGTTTGAGCAGGTTCTACAAGACAAATCGCAGGATGAACGCACGCGCGATTTGCGCGCGCGCGTGAACGCCTCCGTGGCCAGCATGCTCGATACCACACACAATGTGGCGCTCCTTTTGAGCGGCGGCATCGACTCGAGCATCACCGCCAGCGTCGCCACGCGTCTAGGTGGTGGCGCGCCAGAAACCTATTCCGCCGGATTTCCTTCAAGCGCGCAATACGACGAGACGAGAGATGCCCAAATCGTCGCCACGCACTTGGGTACGAAGCACCATGTGGTGCCTGTAGACCACACGTGTTTTAACGATCTGGAGCGTATGGTCGACGACTGCGATGGCCCCTTTGCTGACTCATCTTTTTTGGCACTCTCCGCCCTTGCGCGCGAGATCCGAAAAACACATCGCGTGGCCCTTGGCGGCGATGGCGCCGACGAAGTTTTTGTAGGATACCCGCGTTTTTTGGCCGCCGAAGTGGCCGGCCTTATCCCCAGTGCAGCCCGCACGCTTGCAGCAAAAATCGCGACTGCAATCCCAGGAGACCACAAGGGGTCGAGTCCGTTGGCCCGCGCCGCTCGGCTGCTGCGCAAGGCGAGCATGCCCGAAGCCGAGCGCCTGGCGTCTTGGATCTCGGTGTTCGAACCCCACCTTGGCGGCGTGCTCACACACGGCAGCGCGAAGCACTGCGACGCTCAAGATGCACTTGCCAGCCAGCGCCAACTGCTTGCAAGCATTACCGAAAAAGATCCGCTGTCGCGCACCTTGCACCATAACTTTGAGACCTACTTGCCAGCGGATTTGCTGGTCAAAGCCGACCGCGCGAGCATGATGCATGGACTCGAACTGCGCGCGCCTTTTTTGGCGCCCGAACTCGTGAGCTACGTGGCCTCTCTTCCCAACAAGTACAAGCGTCGCGGCCTCACCACCAAATGGCTGCTCCGCCAGGCATACCAAAACGATCTACCTGCCCACGTGTTTGCCAAAAAGAAGGCAGGCTTTGGTTTGCCATTGGCATCGTGGTTTCGAGGTCCGTTGCGCGCGCGCCTGCACGATACTCTAGGCCCTGGGGCGCGGCTCTACGAGTACGTGCAAGAGCCACTTGTGCGAGGCATGCTCCAGCGCCAAGACAGCGGCAACGCCGACTTTGGCCACAGTTTATTCTTGCTCCTCAGCCTTGAAATCTGGCTTCGTCGTCAAGCCCTCTAAACAAAGCGCCTTAGCGCAGTGGCGCGCACGCCCAGCGCTCGCAAAGCTAGTGCGCGCTCTGCCGCCGCGTGTTCTGTACACGTCAGGCAGCGTGCAAGCGACGATTTGCGGATGCTGGGAGTGCGCTGTTACTCGCCGCGGTATTCGCAGCGCGCATCACAGGTCTCGTACAGCGTGACCACGTCGAGCCCTGGCAATGTGGGCTTCATTCGATCCCAGATCCAGCGCGCAAGATTCTCGCTGGTAGGATTCTCCAGACCAGGGATTTCGTTCAGATAGTTGTGATCCAGCACCGCGTGGATTGGCCTCCAGATTTTGTAAATTTCGTCGAAGTCAATGAACCATCCGGTTTCGGGATTCGTGGAGCCCGACAAGCCCAACTCAACCTTGAATGAATGCCCATGCAAGCGCGAACACTTGTGCCCTTCGGGGACACGCGGCAGGCGATGCGCGGACTCAAAGCGAAACTCATGAATCAAACGAACATTGTGCATGGTGTTTCACTTATCAGGCCTCGGGGGCGGTGGTCGTCCAAAAAAGCCGACCACACACCACAACAAACACAATCCACAAAGTATCCGCCAAAGCCAAGTGCACCAGCTGCGCCCAAATGGGCACAAGCAGCAACAGGTTGATCACGCCAAACGCAATTTGCGTGTAGACAACATGCTTTAGCGAGGTCGCCCATTTGCGATCCGCGCCGCCCAACACCTCTGCGGCCATCCCGGAAAACCAAACCACAACACCCGCCGTGATCACGGCCAGTGCAGGATGCAGGGCTCGGAGACGCTGAGGCAAAGCCGCCAATGGCGAGACATCCGCGTGCATCCCTTCAGCCAAAGAGCGTGCAGGATACAAGGTGTCGCCAAGCGCGGTGATGGCCCCAAGCACGCCAACGACCACCAGCAATCCCGCAACCAAAAACGCGCTTCGCCTCAGAGAGACCGAATCCCGGCGTACACGTAAAACCACCGCATGTTGCCAAGTCAACGTGAGCGCCGCAAGAAGCGCCAAAGTGTTTGCAAGATGCAACGAGATAGAAAGCACGCGCGCATCAGACTTGTTTTCGGCAACGTGCTCGAGGAGCACGAGGCCCGCGCCAAGCGCGCCTTCGAGCACCGTCAAGACCAGCGAAACAACCGCAAAGCGCCTTACCCATGAGCCTCGTGCGAACACGCGAAACGCAAGCGCAAACAAGGCCAGCACAAGCAGTCCGTCGAGACCGGAGCTTGCGCGATGCGTAAACTCGATGATGCGCTTTAGGTCGGGCGCAGTGGGCAACACTTCGCCATCGCACAAGGGCCAATGACGCCCGCAACCCGCACCGGAACCCGACGCACGCACAAAAGCGCCCCAAAGAATCACAAGCACATTGTAAATCAACACACCGAACGCAAAGCGCGCGTAGCGTACGGATGCGAGGTTTGGAGAGGCCGGGCTCATGCGTTTAACTCAACGATTTTAGAGAGGCCGCGGGCAAAGGTACGGCGGAGGCGCGGGGCTTGGCAGACGCCGCGCTCAAGCTCTTGCGTTTGCCGAGCAAATACCCCATCGCGCCGAGCGCCAAAGGCGCCACAGACCCCCAAGCACCTAGGCTCAACAAATGACCTGAAATCTCATTGCCGCGCTCGACGGATGGCACCCGCTCATTGGCCGACAAATTGGCCGTGGCTCCCTCTACGTACGACTGATGCGCAAGATACGATGCGACGCCGCCACCAAGGGAGGTGAGCCCCAACGCGATGGCGACCAAACCAAACCATCGAGCAGACCTCTTCTTGAAGCTGCGAAAGAACGCCGTGAGGCCGAGGTACAACCCCGTCATCGCCACGGCAAACAGACCGAGCACGTAAACAGGCTCGGCTTTAAGCGTCGAGAGCCAGAGCGAAAATTCGGAGTCCATGACGACGGTTTGTAGCCGCGAAGCACCACGAGACACAAGTGCCCGAACGCCGGACGCCGTGTACTTGGGTTGAGGCCCTGGCGCTTCGCTCACAGCAGCATTAAGAATCACACAAGGGTCAGTCACACTTGACTGACCCAAGCGTCCTTACAGTCATGAACAAGCAACTCTCGCCAACCAAGTCCCGGGCCCAATCCCGTGCCGGCGCCATTGCGCTTTGCACATTTATTGCACTCTGCACATTGTTCGCTTGCAAGAGCGCAAGCGCAGGCAAGGCATCTGCCGCGCCGCCCCACGGCACAGCATCAACCACCACCTCTGTTTCTATCCCCAAGGATCGCGCGACCATGGCCAAACCCACCCCCGCAGAGCTTAAGGCGCGACTCTCCGCGCTCGAATTCGAAGTCACGCAAAACGACGCCACCGAGCCTCCGTTTCGCAATCGTTATTGGGACAATCACGCACTGGGTCTGTACGTCGATGTCGTCGACGGCACGCCTCTGTTTCTGTCTACGGACAAGTTTGAATCGGGAACTGGCTGGCCCAGCTTTACGCGCCCCGTCGCCGAAAGTGCCGTAAGCACCAAGGTCGATCGTTCGCTGTTTGGTACCCGCACCGAAGTTCGTTCGACGACGGCCAATTCGCATCTAGGCCATGTGTTCGACGATGGTCCGGCGCCCACCGGAAAGCGCTACTGCATGAACTCTGCAGCGATGCGCTTTGTGCCCGCCGACAAGCTTGAGGCCGAGGGCTACGGGAAGTTCGTCGCGCAGCTTTCTTCAAACGCAGGCGGAACATCTAGCAGCGAAAAAGCGACCAGCACCACAAACAGCTGCACCAAGCCGGAGCCAGGCAAAGGCCCCGGTTGTGCCACCACGCTCGAGACCGCCGTGCTCGCAGGCGGCTGTTTTTGGGGCATGGAGGACTTGCTACGCAAAGTGCCTGGCGTACTGGAGACCGAGGTTGGGTACACCGGCGGCACCACCTCGGCCGCGCGCTACGAAGACGTAAAAACAGGCCGCACCGGCCACGCCGAATCGGTACGCATCACCTTTGATCCCGCCAAGATTTCGTTCGAAAATCTGCTCGAAAACTGGTTTTTCAAAATGCACGACCCCACCACCAAAAACCGGCAGGGCAACGATGTCGGCACACAGTACCGATCAGCCATCTTCTACACATCACAAGCTCAACACGACGCGGCGCTCAAGGTCATTGCACGCGTCAACGCTGCCGGGAAATGGGGCGCCCCGGTCGCCACGGAGGTCACAGCAGCAGGCCCGTTCAGCCTCGCCGAGGCCTACCACCAAGACTATCTAGAGAAAAACCCGAGTGGCTACACATGCCACTTTATGCGGGACTAACGCGCAACTCTGCGGCTCAATAAATCGAGCCGCGGCCCGCGTCTTCACGGGTAGGCACTGGGCAAATGTTTTCCGAAGCACGGTAGCATTCGCGTGCCGTGGTATCGCAACACCAGCTGCCAGAGGCCACACTCTCGCAGCTGTTTGCGCATTCGCCGTTGGCGGTGCAAGTCTCTGGACAAACCCTCGGCTCGGCCGAGTCCACAGGAACGATCACCGTCACGGTCGTGCTGTCGGGCTTCTTTGCGCCGCTGTCGGTACCGTTGGCGGTCGGGGCGCTTGTCGTGGTCGGCGTCGCTGAACAAGCCACAACGACGACAACCGAACCGAGCAGAGCGGCAACCCCAAGCAAACCTTGCAAACGCATCATGATGAGAAGGTGCTACATCAAAGCGCCATGTCGCGCAACCTTTGCGCATTCTCCCCGTTTCTACGGTTGCGCTTTGCAGCACTGCTAGGTTTGCTTGGTCTTTTGCTGTTTTGGCCAGCGTTGCATTCGCCATTTGTGCTGGATGACTATCTGCAAGCCTCGATGTCCCATCATACGTATCCGGTGCAAAGAGCACCGTGGGATTTGTACAACTACATCGATCCCGCCGATGCCCACGTGCTTCGAGCGCGCGGATTTTTGCCTTGGTGGGCGGACCAAGCGCTTCGCATCCGATTTCTGAGGCCACTTCCGAGCTTGGCATTGTGGAGCGAGTACAAGGCGGGTGCCTCAGCACTTTGGATGCATGCCCACTCCTTTGTTTGGTGGGGCGCAAGTGCGTGGCTATCCAATAAGATGTATCGCGCGCGCATCTCTGACCGCGCCGCGCGCATTGCCACGCTGATATTCGCGCTTGCGCCTTTTCATGTGGTGCCCATCGCATGGTTGGCCAACCGCGAGGCACTCATGTCCATGGCGCTCAGCATCTGTGCGCTCCGCATGCATTTCTGGAGTCCAACCTCGCGATCGCGTTGGGCCAAGCGATGGCAACCGAGCATCACGGCACTGACATTTGCGGCCGCGCTCAGCAGCGGCGAGTACGCCATCGCAGCGTGTGGCTACGTGCTCGCAGAGGCCCTCATCATTCCACGAGCTTGGGTCTCGCGGGCGCTCCGCACATTGCCTGCGCTTGGACCTGCGGTCGCCTATCTCGCGCTCCGATCGGCCTATGGCTATGGCGCAAGCGGATCAGGGTTTTACACCGACCCACTCAGCACTCCATCTGCGTTTTTGGCGCGTGCACCCGACCGATTTGCCCGGCTGATGCTGGACGCTTGGGGCGGCCTCGACGGCGAGACACTTCGAGGCCATGTGCCTGCAGTGTGGGTTCTGATGCTCTTTGGCGGACTGTGCGCTTTGCTTTGGCGGCCAGTGCGTGCAGTGTGCACACAAGAAACGTCGCGCGTGTATTTGCTTGGCTCCGTCTTATCCGCCATTCCGTTCTTGTCGGTGGTTCCGTCGCCTCGTTTGCTTGGCATGAGTATGTTGGGCATTGCCCCCGTGGTGGCTCTTATTCTTGAGCGGGCCTGGTGGCCGGAGACCGAAGCGCGTTCTGCTACATCGCCGTCCATAAGATTTGCGGCACTGGTCTTGGGGTTTTCGCAGCTGGTTCATGGCCCCGCGAGCTCATGGCTGATGTCGCGCTCATGGAGCCAAGCGGGGCGCACGTTTGAGCGCGATGCACGCGAGCTCAAGGCAGAGCTTGGAGATGCCGCATCCGCCGATGTGAGCGTCTTGCGCGGAGTTGCGGGCGCATTCTTCGTGCCCTTTGCGCTTAGCCCCTCGGGTGCTCCCCCCAGAGCCTGGCGACTGTTGTCGCAAGCGGGTCATGTGTTGGTGCGACGCGTGTCGGAGCGCGAGCTCGAACTTGTTGCGGGTGCCGAGCAAAGCTTGGTTCCCATCGGCCCAGGGAACTTGTTTCGGCCAGAGGGCAAAGGATTCTCAGTGGGCGAACAGTATGACGCATCAGGAATGCGGGTGACCGTCGTCGAGACTTCTCAAGCAGGCGTTCGGCGCTTGCGGGTTGTGTTTTCACAGTCGGAAAGCACGCGTTGGATGATTGAATCAGGGGCAGGTTTTCGTCTCACCGCGCTTCCAGAAGTGGGTTTTGGTACGCCGCTGCCGCCCTAAGCCGCGGCTCACTTTGGGCGGTCGATGTTTGGATCGATGCAGTATCCAACATCTGAATCGCCCGCGACCACCGTGCTACGAACACAGATCTCGCTCCCTCCGCAAGAGGGAGTTTTGAGAGAACAGACAGCCAAACAAGTGCGCTCGCCGCCAATGCCCACGCAGGCCAACCCGCGCGCGCAAAACCCGCGCGCGCAAGACTCACCCGCGCGACGAGATCCTAGCGTCACGCACGAAACCCGGCCAGCACCTACGGGCTCACAACTGCGGGCGGTGCCA
>JAYWGD010000112.1:0-8022 GCA_043778435.1 Myxococcales bacterium
AGGCCCTTGCTTGAGCCAGAGTTCGCAAAGCAGAAGGTCACACTTTTGGGTTGGGGCGACGTCGGTATTGCGCACCTGATGTCCAAAGGCAAAGGCGTGGCCTCGCCTGCCGATCTCAAGTCATTGCACCCTTACGCTCTGCCCGGCGATCCTATCGGCAAGGCCTTCCTCACCCGTTTGGGTGTGCCTAGCCAGACCGTGCAAGTCACGGAAATTGGTCACGGCCTGTCTTCGGGTCGCGTTGACGTTGTCAACTCGCCTGCGATCGCCGCGGAGCAACTTCAGTGGGCGTCGCACCTCGAGTACGTCAACCCCATGGCCTCTGGCATTGCTATCGGTGGCTTGCTTTTCTCGACCGACAAGCTTGGCGGCTTGCCTCCTGAGCTGAAGGAAGCACTCGTGGACACGGGCGCCAAAGCCGCCAAGGCGCTGACGTCACGTATTCGCAGCGAAGACGCCTCAGCGTTCGAGCGCCTCAAGGGCAAGCTCAAGGTGGTGGAATCCTCTGAAGCCGACAAGGTCGAGTGGAACAAACTCTTTGCCTCTGTGCGCGCGGATGTATGTGGCCCAACGCTGAAAGCGGAGATCTGCGCCGCCATCCAGAACGCAGTAAAATAGCTCAATTTGGCATTGTAGAGGCTCGCTCCGTTCCTGTGAGTAGAGTGACAGACCCCCCGGAGTTGATCCGGGGGTTTTTTGCTTTTCTGAGGGAGATGCGGGCAGAGACGCGCGTCATTCTTGAGAAGCCGATGCCACAGATCCGCGTTGCCATGTGCTTGTGGTTTTGCAGACTTGCCCGATTTGAGCGACACTGCGTGTGTCATGGATGCCAAGCGCCCGCCTCTGCCACCGAAACGCCCAGCGGCGGCGGGTCTCGCGCAGGCGCCGGTAGCGTCCGTATCGCGCACTTCGTTGCCGGGGTCTCCGCCGTTGCCGCCGCGTCCTCGACTGAGCGCCACCGAGCCCACCAACGCGCCCTTGCCAAGGCCTCTTGCGATACCAGCGACCCCGCGCCCAAACGCACAAGGGCATATGTCTGTAGAGCAGAAGCTATCGCTCGCCGACATTGCCATGGCGCTGCGTGACGAACAGATTGAAGCCAAGGTGGTGCACTACCGCAGCGATGTTGAAACAAGCGAGGAGCTCGACGCCATTACGGCGCAAGTCATCCGCGAGCTTCAAGCCTTGCAGCGCGCTGCGGTGAGGCACAAGAGTACGCAAACGGTGTCTCCGGCAGCGCGCGAGGCACGCGAAAGCGAGCTCGTCGCAACCATGCGATCGATGCTCGACAAGATCTTTCGCCCCGATCGCGTAGCTGTCTTGTTCGAACGTCAAATGCCCCAAATTTCCAAGCGATTTGCTCGATTGTTCTTTCAGAGCCAATTGCACGAACGCATTCGCGGAGGCGTGGGTGAAGCCAAAGTCATGCGTCATGCGGACCAGGCTTTGTTTCATGCCTTGTCGCGCGCCGAAGCTGCGGTGGTGCACGAGCTCGAGGGATTTGAGTACCCCAATGCCGAGGTGCTCGAGCAAGCGAAGAACGGCTTTCAGCGAACCTTGCGCGACTTGCGTGACGGCCATTTGGCGCGCAGCACGCCGGAGCTCAATGAGTTGCTGCTGATGCTCACCTCGGTGCTTCGCGACTTTCTGATGGTCGAGATGCCCAAGCAGATGGATGAAGTGGTGCGGCGCGTCGTGCGCGAATCGCACTTGGCGGAGGCGATCTCGGGCGCGGGATACAAGATCTCAGCGTCGCAGTTTGCGCGTTTTCGCCAGTCGTTCGAGCGCGCATTCTTTAAAAGCTTCGTGCCCTATGCATGTGAGGAAATGCTCGCGCGCACGCGAAACAACAACCAAAAGCTACGCATCGAAACCCAGTCCTTTTTGGCCGAGCCGCGCATCTATGCCGTGGTGTGTGATGCCATTTGCGATGCCACCTACGAGCATTTGTACAACGACGGCTTTTTGGATTTACCAGGCGATTGGCGCGTCGCGATGTTGGACCCACGCAACTCTGTGGACTCTGCACGCTTCGATGACATCACGCTCACGGGCATGCACGCAGACCTCTCGGGCCTCGAACTGCCCAAGCGTTAGCACTTGTTTGCTTGGCGAATACCCGTCGCGGCTCGAATGCGGCAAAACGCCACACATGTGGCATGAGCGGCGCATGTAGGCCGCGCGACATCCGTCATTGTTCGCGAAATAGAGGAGATGATGGGTTGGCATGCGCCTTGCTGAGGGTCCTGCAAGATGCATCAAATTCATTCAACTCATGCGGCCCACCGCGTTGCGACATCGCCCAACTCCTTGAGCCTTGGCTTGTCGCTCATTTGTGCCTTCGCGGTGGCATGTGCAGCACCGCCTACGCCAGTCGTCGCCTCGACGACGCAGGTCCCCACGGCAACCACGCCATCATCCACATCCACATCCACGCCCACCGCCGCACACCAGGATCACCCTGGGGAATGGCCTTGGGGCGAAGGAGAGGAGTACGAGCCATGGACGGAGACATGGCCCGCCGAGGACACCGGAGTGCGGCACCGCCGCCCGAAGCGAACCGCAGACGCCGGTGTGGCCGTAGCACCTGAACCGATGCCAGGTGTTTCACCCCCTATTCCTGTTCCACTGAAGGCTGACTCAGCGCCGGCGAAGCCCGAGCCTAGGGCCCTCACCGCAATGGATCAGGGGAGCAGCCCGGCCGAACTGGCCATCACGACCTCTATCCGCAAACAAATGATGGTGAGCAAAGAGCTCACTTTCGGTGCCAAAAATACCAAGGTGATCACCACAGGTGATCGCGTGACATTGCGAGGCTACGTCGCGACCGCCGCTGAACGCACACTGATTGAGGGTCTTGCACGGCGCACGCCGGGCGTCCGCGATGTGGACTGCAAGCTCGAAGTAAAAAAATGACTCCAATCAAGAAAGAAACAAGCCAATGAAAAAATCCGTTATGTGTATTTTGCAAACACGTGTTCAAGCCGACAATGTTGTCTACAAGCTCAAGGCCTCGGGGTTCTCAAACAACGACATCTCTGTCTTGTTCCCAGACGAGCAAGGCTCGCACGACTTTGCGCATGAGCAGCACACCAAGGCTCCGGAGGCAGCGCTAACCGGCGCTGGCGCGGGCGGTGTGTTGGGCGGTGCTCTAGGAGTGCTGTTGGGCATGGGCGCTCTTGTGATCCCAGGCTTGGGACCGTTCATTGCAGCCGGACCAGTTATGGCAGCGCTAGGCGGTGCAGCTGCAGGAGCCACCATCGGAAGTGTGACCGGCGCATTGGTGGGCTTGGGTATCCCCGAGTTCGAGGCCAAGCGCTACGAGGGCAAGGTTCGGGGGGGGAACCTGTTGCTTTCTGTGCACGCGGACACCAACGATGAGATCGCATGCGCCCGTGCGATCTGCGAGGTGGAAGGCGCGGAAGACATCTGCGAGGCCACAGAGAGCTCGGTGCCGGACCCCGCCTCCGACGTGCTTCTAAAGCGTGCACCCTACATTGACGTGTAAATGCAAACGCCGAAGTCTGGAGAACAACCCATGAACAAGACCGTTGTCTGTGTACTCAGCGCGCCGCAGCAACCCGAGCCGCTCTTCGAAGCACTTCGGGAAGCGGGGTTCGACGACAACGACATCTCGGTCGCTTGGCTGGACGAGAGTCATCATGGACAATCCAAGGAGGCTGAGCCTTCCGCTACGGATGCGCCTGGATTGGCCATCGCAGGAGCCAGCACGGGTAGCTACCTGGGCGGCACTCTGGGGATTTTCGCGGGCGTAGGCGCCCTGGTGATCCCGGGGCTAGGCCCTCTCTATGCGCTCGGGCCGCTGCTCAGCATGTTCACCGGTGCAGCTGCAGGAGCGGCCATTGGAAGCATGATGGGCGGCCTCGTTGGGCTCGGCATTCCAGAGACGGAGGCAGCGCGATACGACACTTTGATTCGTCAAGGGCGTATGCTGATCTCCGTGAAGGCAAGCAACGTGGAGCGGGCGAAGCGCGCTGAAGAGATCTGCTTGGCGCACGGTGGTCAGGATCTCTTTGCCATGACGGAGAGCACCGCAGACCCTTGACAGACGCCGCATGTGCCCTAACAAGAATGCCACAAGTGTGGCGTTCTTGTTAGGGCTGGCTAGGATTTGTTCCTCATTTGCTCACGATTTTACTATTTTTGGATGAACGAGATCCGGCACGTTAATTGCCTATGTGCACGGGTCTGCGCGCGCATCTCTTTTGCGCAACGTGTTCACAAGGCACCATGAAATACAAAATACTGGTCGTGGACGATGACCAAGCGCAATGCGACCTGCTGGAGGCGACCCTCACTCGTCTGGGGCATTCTCCCACGACCACGACGTCGCCACAGGACGCACTCGAGCGGCTCGGCGCAGAAGCATTTGATGTCGTGCTTACCGATCTTGGGATGGCAGAGATGGATGGCGTGGCGCTGTGTGAGCGCATCTTTGGCACACAACCTGGAGTGCCCATCATTGTGATCACGGGGCAAAGCAGCTTGGAGGCGGCCGTGTCAGCCATGCGCGCGGGCGCTTACGACTTTCTGAGTAAGCCGCTTGATTCAAAACTGCTGGCGTTGAGCGTGGCGCGCGCCACGGAGCATCGTGCGCTCACCCGCGAGCTCCGCGTGCTTCGGGAAGTGGTTGCCAGCAAGCCCGACAGCGCCATCATTGGCGAGAGCCCGGCCACACGCCGGGTCGTGGACCTCATCGCACGTGTGGCGCCAAGCGACGCGTCCGTGCTGATTCAAGGTGATACGGGTACGGGCAAAGAGCTTGTTGCGCGTGCCATCCACCGCGCGAGCCCTCAACGTCACGGCCCGTTTGTCGCGATCAATTGCGCTGCTGTGCCTGCCAATCTGCTTGAGAGCGAACTGTTCGGGCACGCGAAGGGCGCGTTCACAGACGCCAAAATACAACGTCAAGGCATCTTCTTGGAGGCTTCAGGGGGCACTCTTTTCTTAGATGAGATCGGCGACATGCCACTCGAGATGCAAGCGAAACTGCTCCGTGCTTTGCAAGAGCGAAAGGTTCGACCACTCGGTGGCAACTTGGAGATTGCCTTCGATGCGCGTCTCATCTGCGCCACCCATCGCGATTTGGAGAACGAAGTGCTCCACAAACGCTTCCGAGAAGACTTGTACTACCGCATCAATGTCGTGCGGGTGGATGTGCCCTCGCTGCGGGAACGAGGCAGCGATGTGCTTCGCCTGACAGATCACTTTTTGGGCAAGGTAGCCGCGCGCCGGGGGAGTCCCAAACTAGGTATCTCCGCCGAAGCCGCAGAGCGCTTGCTCGCTTACGACTGGCCCGGCAACATTCGCGAACTCGAGAATTGCGTCGAGCGCGCCGTGGCCCTTACACGGTTCGACCAAATGACCGTGGATGACCTGCCGGAAAAAATCCGGACGCATCGGAGCGATCGCTTTGCGCTTCTTGCCGACGAGCCTTCCGACATTTTGTCGCTTGATGAAATTGAGCGGCGCTACGTGACGCGGGTCATCAAATTGCTTGGCGGAAACAAAGCCCGCGCGGCCCAACTGTTGGGCGTTGATCGCCGTACCCTGTATCGGAAACTTGAGAAATATGAGCAAAGTAACAGCAATTGAGCCTTCAGGTGGAGGCGAGGCTCACGTGATCACCGCACTTCACTCCGTCGACATGTCGGCCTCTCACGACTATCTACGCACCGATTTTTTGGTACGGATTGCACACGATCTACGTGGCCCCGCCGGCGTTTCTTTGGGTGCGCTTGAAGAAATGGAGCTGTCTCTCGATGCGGCAGCACAAGCCTCGGTGGCTCCTTTTTTGAGTATGGCTCGACGCAGCGTCAATCGCATTTTGCGCCTCGCCGAGACGCTCCACCGAAGTGCGGAGCTCGCCGGCGGCAGCGTTGTTTGGGAGAAAACACTCACCGATTTGAGCGAGCTCATCGCCCAAGCGGTTGACTCGGTGGAGCCTCGGCAAGGCATACACCTGCGCATCTTGGGCGAGAGATCGCCGTGCGTATTCCCCCTGGATCCAGGATGGTTTCAATACGCGATCGCCGAGTTGCTTGCGGCTGCGATGGAGCACGCACGGCGTGAAGTCGCGATCGAGATCAGTGTCAACGACGCAGGCATCTCCGTGATCGTCTCGGATGACGGGAGAGCGGCTTTGCCCGAGCATGTGGCACGATTTAGCCCACCCCGCGATCGCTCGGGCATTGGCTTGGGAATGCCGTTGGTGTGGGACGTCGTTCATGCACATGGCGGGAACATGCAGGTTTTTCCAGCGATTGGTCTGCCCGCCGAAGCCACCATTGAAATGCAAGAGAGCCACATCGCAATGAGTCGCGTACTGGTCGTGCTCCCAGGTCGTATCGTTTTGGAGGCCACATGAGCCAGATTGATTCCGTGAATGTTGCACCTATTGCGTCCATTCTGTTGGTGGATGACGACGATGACTCTTGCGCACTCATCGCACTCTGTTTGGAGCGAGAGGGCTGGAGTGTGACCCAGCTTGCCACGCTCGAAGCCGCCCGCCAGGCCCTCGTGATCAACCCAGCAACGGGCGTCTGCGCATTCGATGTATTGCTCACCGATGTGCACCTGCGTGACGGCGAAGGAACAACGCTCCTCGCCGCAGGTCGGCCTCCTGGCTTGACCGTTGCCTTGCTGCTCTCAGGCGATGTCGTCGAAGGCGAAGCTGCAACTCAGCTTGGCTTTGATGGCGCCTTGCGCAAACCACTCGACCGAGCCGCTCTTGCAAGTCGGATTCGCGAACTTCTGAGTCCAGGTCTGCCGCAAATTGGCACCGATGCACGCTGATTTGGCGCGGAGGGCGGGTCCAAAACTGCGCTTGTTGATCGTGGACGACGACGAGCTCGATCGCACGAATGTACTTCGTCTTTTGGCCAAAGCGCACGCTCACGTTGAGTCGGTTTTGGCCGACAGCGTGACCTCGGCCCTCGCGTACGCATCCACGCACCAATTCGACTGTATCGTGCTCGATTATATGTTGCCGGAAGGACCGTGCACAGAGACCTTACCCAGGCTCATGCGCGCGTTTGAGGGCGCAGCGATTGTTATCCTCACGGGGCAGGGCGACGAGGCTGTGGCCGTACAGATCATGAAGTTGGGCGCGTCGGACTACCTCTCCAAAGATGGGCTTGATCCGGGCAGTTTGTGGCGTTCCGTTCAATACGCTTGTGCGCTTCATTCGGCGCAACAAGCGGCAACGTTGGCAGCGGCAAGGAGTCGAGGTCACGCGTTGCAGCTGCGCGCGATGGTCGCAGCGACGCCCATGCTTGCGCGCGCCCAAAGCTTGCCCGAATTGGTCGACTTCGCAGCTGATTTCGCAAGAGAGATATTGGCGGTGTCCACGGCGTTCGTGTCCATCGACTCGCTCTCCGGTTGCAACGACAAGCTCTCCACTTCTAGCGACACTCCCCGCCCCCTTTCACATCCACAAAGCTGGTCCATCACACGCAAAATGGTTGCTCGAGAGGGCCCGCTCGTTCGGCATATTTTTGATAGCGGCGACAAGGTGATGATTGTTGGGCTCGTCGATCGAGAAGGGCGCAACGTGGGGTGCATCGCCGTGCCATGCTCGCCTGACCCACTTCGAAACGACAGCGCAGAGAGCTTGCTCTTGGCGTTCGCGCAAATCGTCGGCGTGACACGTGACAACCTGGACCTCTACCTCGCCGCGACACAGGCGGTGCAAGCCCGCGATGACGTCCTGACTGTGGTGTCTCACGACCTTCGAGCGCCGCTGGGCAATATGGTGCTAGGCCTAAGCTTGCTGAAGGACGCGCTCGGCCACAGTGACCGAAAAACGCTCGCACGTATCGAACGCAGCGTCAGCCACATGGGCCACCTGGTGGACGACCTTGTCGACATGGTGCGCGTCGAAGGGCGGCGTCTCGATGTCGCAATGACGCCCCAGGCAGTGAAGGAGATTTTGGAGACATCGATGGCGCTTGTCGCTCCGCTTGCCGAGACCGCTGGCGTGAGCTGCACGGCGGAGCTCGA
>JAYWGD010000113.1:0-2763 GCA_043778435.1 Myxococcales bacterium
TGGAAGCCTCAGGCGGTTGCAGCGCGCGCCATGTGGTCACTGGCGCAACACGAGCGTCACACTGGGCGATGGTTGTGCTTTGCAGACATCGCCGCAAGAGGCGGACTTCCAGAGCCAGCACGTATTGCGAGAGCACGTGCACACGAATACACGGGAGCATCTGCCGAGACGTGGGGGTTTATTGCCGCATGGCTTGACCGCAAGACGGCTGCACTGAAGCACGCTGTGGAGCCCTTGCGATTGGAAGCGTTGCGGAAGACTTTGGTGACGCCTCTTGCTTCCAACGAGCTTCGGGTGGGCGCGGAGCTGTTGTCGGCTCAGCACGCGGGGTTGGCCCATACGCTACGCGCGTTGCCGCCGATGCATCGGCTGCTGCCGGTAGACATTCAGCCGTGGCTGCTGCGCGCGCGCATGGGGGGTGTTGATGCGGCCGTGGCGCGCGCGCAAGCAACGAGCGCGTTGCTGCGCGCCCGAACGGACATGCAGCGGGCTACGCTAAGTTGTTTGCTTCAAGTTAGCGGAGATGCCGATTGCGCGCGCGAAGTGGCAGATGGTTTGCTCCTCTCGAAGGCATTGTTGCCGCGACTTTGGAGTGCCGTTGTGCGGGTGTGCCCAGATCATACTTGGGAGGCGTCGCTGCCTCTTTGGGATGCCGCGTCGTCGTCAGTTTGAGCGAGCGCCAAGCGACCCTGCAGCACCCGATGAAACGTTTCCAGAGTGACCGCATCCACGGGGCCCAATCGCAAACGCAAACCATCACGCATGTAGAGTGCAAATACTGTGCGCGTCTTACTGGGCCATACAACGCGGCCTAACAGATCCAACGCGGTTCCTCCCGCAATGAGCAAAACACCAAGTGCAATGAGCGAAGGAGAGGCCGCATAGAGGCCATCGGCAAGGGTGGCCAGACCAGCCCATATGCCTAGCGAAAAAGCAATAAGCCCCAGAGGTGCGCCCAACCCATGGAGGCTCGATTGCTCTTCACTACGCTCGATGCGTCGCCATGGGATGCTGGTCTGCGTGCGCGATTGCTCGACGCTGCCGCGTGCCTTGATGCTTGTCCACTGAAGCCCCATCGGAAGCAATGTGACCTCTGCTTTCCGCGACGTGCCGGTGACAAATTCGAGCAAGCGTACAGGCCCAATAACCACAAAGAGAAACGACGAAAGTGCGAGTGGAAAGAGCGCTGCAATGTGACGGGGAGGCGAGAGCTCGCGCGCGCTTAAGGACGGCGAGATCACAACTCAACCTGCGTGCCAAGCTCGATCACACGGGTAGGCGCAATCCGAAAAAAAGCATTTGCGGGTCGTGCATTCTTGGACAGAAAAACAAAGAGCGTCTTGCGCCACGCAGCCATCGTTGGTGCTTTGGTGACCAACAAGGTTTCTCGTCCCAAAAAGAAGCTCGTGTCAGCGAGGTCGACTTGAATGTTGTGGTGTGTGCAGAGGCTCATCACATCCTCAACGTTTGGGGTTTGCATAAAGCCATACTTGGCCGTGACCTGATAGACGCCCGAGCCTAAATCATGCACGCGGTTGATGCGCTCCTCGCGAGGGACTTCTGGGCGGTGGACGGTGGCGAGGCTCAGGAGAATCACCTGCTCGTGAAGCACCTTGTTGTGCACCAAGTGGTGATGCAATACCGGAGGTATGCCATCTGGGTTCGAGGTCATAAAGACAGCCGTGCCAAGCACGCGATGGGGCGGCGCGACTCGCAGGTTTTCTAGAAAAGCATCGATGGGTCGCGTCTGCTCTTTGATCTTTGCGTAGAGGATCTCGCGACCGCGCTTCCATGTGAGCATGATAAGCAAAAACAGAAGCCCTACAAAGAGAGGGAAGAGCCCGCCCCGCGACTCACGCAACTTCACCACATTGGCAAAGAAGAACGCCAAGTCGACCAAGAGAAACGAGAGTGACAGCGAGCCTGCTCGAAGGCGCGACCAATTCCATTTGGTGCGTGCTACGGCGTAGAACAAGACCGATGTCACCCCCATTGTTCCGGTTACTGCAATGCCATAGGCGCTTGCCATCGCGGTTGATGTCTGAAAGCCAAGAACGAGCGCCACACAAGCCACCATCA
Organism: Myxococcales bacterium; assembly: GCA_043778435.1. Taxonomy (GTDB): domain Bacteria; phylum Myxococcota_A; class Polyangia; order Polyangiales; family Polyangiaceae; genus JAAFHJ01. The sequence goes on from JAYWGD010000113.1 coordinate 2,080, forward strand.
ACATGTGGTTGATCTCGGGGATGTAGATCTGCCCTTCACTTTCGCCAGATGTGTGGATGATGGTGACACGAGGCCAGTATCCGAGCTGAATGGCTTGCTGCGTGAGTGAGAACGCGCCGCTGATAAGCGCTTGCGAGGCCACAACCGTGGCAACGGTAGCAAGCGCAACGATGGGGTACAGAATTGGGCCTGAGGTCATATGGAAGAACGGATTGTCCCTGGCCTCTGGATTGGAGAGCAGCAGCGCGCCTTGCCCCATGTAGTTGATCACCAGGGCAGGAAACACAACGGCATACCAAGCGAGGCGAATGGGTTTGGGACCGTAGTGACCCATGTCTGCATAAAGAGCCTCGCCGCCGGTGATGCAAAGCACCACGCTGCCTAGGATGAGAAATCCGTGCACCCGATGATCGAGAAAAATATGTGCGCCGTACATGGGATTGATGGCCCGAAGAATGCGTGGATCCTTGAGCACCCATGGGATACCCAGTGCGCCAATGGTGGCAAACCAGACCAACATGGTTGGGCCAAAGATAAGCCCAATCTTGGCTGTGCCGCGACTTTGCGCGAGAAACAAACCCACAAGAATCCCAACGGTAATGGGGAGAACAAAGCGCTGCATGGCGGTGGTCGCGACTTGCAAACCTTCGACGGCGGAAAGCACGCTCAGGGCTGGCGTGATCA
>JAYWGD010000114.1:0-7981 GCA_043778435.1 Myxococcales bacterium
GAGTCGGCCTCAGACATGCGTGCCGCCGGTGGAGGGCACATCGGGCCGCCAAACGACGGTGCTGCTCGCGCCTTCGTCGCTTGCAAGTTGGGGGAGAGAGAAGAGGAGGCATGACCACTCACTTTCGTGAGTGATCATGCCTCATCTTTGCGCGTTGGAATTTTGGGCAGCGGGCAGCGGGCAGCGGGCAGCGGGAAGCGGGCAGCGGGCGAGCGAGTGCACCTTTGTGTATTGAGCACTTTTTTGAGGGTGACGATTTAGTGCGATCGGACGTAGACGGTGGCGACGGCGTCGGCGCCTCGCAGCATGAGTCCGTGCTGATCGACATCGATTGCGAGGCCGGCAAACGGCGCATCCAAGACGTACATTCGGTAGCGCCCGGCTTCTAACCACACGCCCAAGCGTAGATCTCCTTGGCCGGGTGTTTGCAGCATCACTTCGTCTCCAAGCACACGCAACACCACGCGGCCCGCGAGCGGATGGTCGTAGGCTCCTGCCCACGCGAGCACATCGGCTCCAGAGCTGCGTATCCCTAGCGCAATTTTGGGCGTGGGCACGAGATTGCGAATTGCCGACACAGACACGTGCGGGCCGCCCAGCGCGCGCGCGAGCAATTCATCGCGCATCACCGCTCCAACGCGCGCGCCGCGTTGCACATCCGTGAGCACGACAAGGCCCAAGCCTTTGCTTGGAAACATGCTCAACATGGACCCAAAGCCCAATGTAGAGCCTGTATGTTGCACGGATTGTACACCACGCAGTGATCCGACCATGGCGCCCAGCGCGTACGACCAGCGGCTGTCGACGGAAACGCCTGGCGTCCAAAGTGTGTTGACATGCAGAGGCGGCATCGACGGCGCGCCAGGAACCGGCAGCCCCAATTCGAAGCGCAACAATCGGGCCATATCGGGCGCCGTGGATGCCACACCAGCCGCGGGCATGATGCTCGCGACAAAGCTCTCTTTCGAGATCGGCATCGCATGCACAGAACCAGACATATCGGGCGCATGAGGATGCGCGCTGGACGACCAAGCATCGATGGTCCAATCGGTGCGTGTTGCACTCATTCTCAAAGGCTGAAGCAGCGTCGCATGCATCCACGCGCTGTACGCAAGGGCGGCCGGCTTGTCTGGATACACGGAGCCCGAAAACTCGTATGCGACGGATGCGGAGAGCGCGTTGTTGTAGGAATAGAGTTGGCCCTCGGGCGCGATTGGCTGTGTGTCATAAGCGTAAAGCTGAAGCTTGTCCGAGGGCGGTGGCGCGCCCATCAGCAAGGGCATGTCGTGCCGAGAATGCCCGGAACACGCGCAAAATCCCAATCGCTGAGAGGGCGTCCAAAGACCTTGATTGTGAAGATCGATGGCCGCTGCGCTCAGAACCTTGCTCAACGATCCGACCAAGTACGTGGGGAATCGCTCGGCGATGGGCGCGTCGGTGCCCACGGTCTCACAATGATCACGCTCCCCTGAACGAACCACACAATAGGAAACGGAACCCGCGCCTGCAGCGCGGCCAGCACGCACCGCCAATCGGCGCAGGGCTGTCCAATCTTCGTCCGAAAGTCTACGGCGCGGACGAGAGGACACATCCGATTCAGCAAGCCCCCACGCGCGCATACGACGAAGCAAAGACACACTCGCGCGGTCGGCTTCGCCCCATTCGCTCGCACTGGCGCGCACCAACAACACGACCGCACGATCGCCATGCAACCGCACCACAGCGCGCTCTCGGTAACCATATGCATCCTGCATATAATGCCGGGTCACCTCGGCGTCATAGGGGGCAAAATCCTCGGCCTCCTGCACTTGATAAGGGCCCTGCCCGCGTCCTGGCCAAGCCTCGTCCCACGCGCGCCTGAATGCATCGGCAACATTGGCGGCTGGCACCACAAGAAGACGCGCGACAAATTCGCGTTCGCTCGTGCGGAGCTCGCACACGCCCTCTTCGCGTGAAAAAAACCAGCCCGTAGGCACAGCGATGTCCACCCCATCCTCCACCGCACAGTGTGCACTGTCGCGGCTCTTGAGAGGCTCCAGATTGGGCAATGGCTGTGAAACAGCGGCCTCAGCCGAAGGCGCAAAACCCAACATGACCAGCCACCAAGGCAGCGCTTTTCGGGCAACTACGGGATGTCGCACAGTGCTCCCCAATGGCCATCGGAGCCAGGCGCAAACGACGAGGCCTGGGGCGAAAGCACAGCCAAATGTCTCTCGCGCCACAAGGGAATCAGCGCCAACGCGGTTGTGTTCACACGCTCGACGCGCGCATAGAGCGCACGACGCGCGATCGGGTCAGACTCTGTTTCGGCGGCATCGAGCCACGCATCCACCTCGGCATTGGCATAGTGGCTACGGTTCATTCCCAAGGGCGGCATCAATGCAGAATGCAATAATGTGCGCAAGAGTCCGGCCTCGGTCAAATCAGGGAGCTGCAACATCGCAAACGAGAAATCTCCACGCCCAAGTCGCGCAAGCAACACACCGAGATCGAGCGGCACCACATCAACCAATACCCCCTCTTTGGCCCACTCATCGGCCATCGCGCGCGCAATCGCCACACGCACACGATCGGTGCCAACGAGCAATTCGGTCCGCATTCCGCGAGCAGAGGTTGCAAGTGCGGGCGGCAAAGGTGAGGGCGCGGAGGCCGCATGTCCAAGCACCGCAGGCGGCAAGATTTGCTCGGCCAACGTGGCGTGCCCGGCAAGCATTCCGTCCACAATGGCGCGGCGGGGTGCGGCGCTTCGCAGATAGGCTCGCAGTTCCTGCGACGACGAGGCCCCTAGATCGGTTCGGGCCACAATATACGTCAGGTTCGCGCCTTCGGTCTCGCTGAGATGCAGGCCCCGCTTTCCCAATGCCTCCGCCAACAGCGGCGACAATACGCCCGATGCAACATCTGCGCGGCCCGACAAGAGCCTAAGTGCGCGGGCATTTTCGTCGCCCACGGCACGCAACCGAACACGACGCGTGGGCGCTCCGTTTGCTCCCGGAAAAGCTGGTGCAAATGTCAGAGCGCCAGGTTGCGCGGATTCGAGATTGAAAGGGCCCAAGCCATCCAGCGTCTCCGAAGGCGGGCCCGCGGCCTCAGTTGCACGCAGGATCGGAAAGCACAGATCGGCTAGCATCGATGCGCGAGGCACGCGAGACTGAATGACCAGCTCGTGGGCCGACACACACTCCACGTCCGACAGTTCACGAAACGCAACGCTGGCACGCGAACGAATCTCGGGGGATCGAAGAGCGAGCAGCGTGGCGCGCACATCAACGCAAGTCACGGGCATGCCACTGTGAAACCGACGATCGCCGAGCCACAGGCGCAAACGCGTGGGCGTGTCCTGATGCCAACGTTCGGCCACATCCGCTACGGGCGTGAGCGTGGTTGGGTGAATCTTCATCAGGCCCGCATGCAGAAGACGGGATGCGCGAGACGAGATCGCATCGTTGGCATAGCGAGGGTCGAGGGTGTCGGGCTCAGCATTCACCAGCATCTCGATGGCATCACTGGGTACAGCAGGCGCCACACGCACTGCGGCGCTACGCGTGCATGATGCACATATGAGTGATAGAAAAAATGCAGCCAGCCTCACGGATGTTAAGAATGACATCGTGAGACTGGCTGAAGCTAGGAAACAATGCACGGCTTCGCCGTCTGCTGTGTGGTCTCAGTCGTCGAGTTGCTTGCGCATCTTGCCCAAGGCTTGCTCTTGGAGTTGACGGATGCGCTCACGCGACAAGTTGTATTGCTCACCGATTTCTTTGAGCGTGAGCTCGGTCTCGTTCTCGAAGCCAAAACGCAGGCGAAGAATGCGGTTCTCGATGGGCGAGAGCTGGCCCATCAGGCGCTCCACCTCGGAACGCCAAGCGTCGTTCTGCATTCGCTCGGAAGGGTCGCACGCGCCTTCGTCTTCGAGAAAGTCAATGAAGCGCATGCCTTCGTCGTCGCCTACCTTGCGGTCCAACGACAAGGGGGTCTCGGTCACGCCGGGCAACATCTTGCTCAGCTTGTCCTCAGGCAATCCCGTGGTCTCGGCGAGTTCTGCGAGCGTGGGGGCGCGGCCTACCAATGTGCGCATTGCAGACGTGATCTTTTGCACCTTGTAGTGCGAATCGAGCATGTGCACGGGAACGCGCACAGCACGGCCTTTGTCGGCCATCGCGCGGCTGATCGCGTGACGGATCCACCACGATGCGTAGGTCGAGAATCGGAAGCCCTTCTTGTAGTCGAAGCGCTCAACCGCCTTCATCAAGCCAATGTTGCCCTCTTGAATGATGTCGATGAGGGACATGCGGCCGCGGTTGTATCGACGCGAAATAGACACCACCAAACGGAGGTTGGCGCGGACAAATTTGTCCTTTGCGGTGCGAACCACGCGGGTGCTTTCATCGATGCGCACCATCCAAGCAAGGCGTGAAGTATCGACCACACGCAGGCTGGGGCGGTCGTCGTCCTCGGTCTCTGTCTTGACGGCATTGCGCGAGCTGGATTCGTCTTCGTTTGAATCGGTGGAGGCTACACGACCATCCCAACGACCCGTCTTTGCAAAGCGCGCGGCGGCGTACATCCACTCGCGATCGACGTCGAGGCGACGCACGTCTTCACCGAACTCGCGCAACCACAAGGCTTCGCTCGCAATCTCTTTGGCGCGCAGGCTCTTGCCAGCATTTCGCTTGGAGAAAAGAGCAGTGAGCTCCTCTAGGCCGCGGATGGTTGAGGTCTCGCCATCGAGCTTAGAGGCTTCGCGCGCCACGAACGCAAGAACCGTTGAAGCTTCGGGCTGGTAGCCGAGCAAGGTTGCCCAATGCGCAATCTCGGTATCTTCGACGCAGTTGGCGAGCTGAGCTTCGGCTTCGGGCGTCATCACATCGTGATTGGACATGTCGCGGAAGTAGCGCGAGAGCATGTTGTCGGCGCCTTCTTCGGCGGCTTGCGTTGGGCGAGCGGCGACGGTGCTTTCAGGAGCGAGGCCATCGTTCTCGGAGGGAGACTCAATCTCTTCGTCCTCGGAGGGCGACAACTCGAGCACTTTGCTGGCCGGCATACGGCTGCGAGGTCCGGACGACATCGGCACCGAGGCCGGGCCGCGATCTTCGAGCTCGAAAGAACGCGCGGAGATGGGCTCCAAGTCTTTGACTGGAAAGGCAACTGCGGGGGCTTCTGCGCGGTGACGGCTCATGATCGGTGCTCCTCAAAAGGCGGACTGGCATGTCCTGCAATGACTAAGCAAGCACCGTGCCAAAGAAAATGCGCAACCCCATTGGACAAGTTGCATTCCCCATGCATAACTACGCAGGTCCGGTCGGACCGCATCGAACACCAGTCATTTCGCTCGCCATTGATGTTGGTTGCAAGTTGGCGGCGTTTCATGTGGATGAAGTACGATATGTCGGTGGCTCAGCGCGGCGCCTCCGAAGGTGAACATGGACGCCACCGATGTGGTTCTGTTGCCCACTCCATTGTTGCGTAATGATCCATCTTTTGGGGGCGAGGCAATCCTCTCCGGCTTCTTGCCTTCGAGCTTTGCTCACTGCACGCTACGCAGATGAACCACCGCCGCGTTGTTTTGGGCTCGCTCGGCTTGCTCCCACTTATCGCCGCAGGGACTTTTGGCCCTGCATGCGGCGGGTCGGAGGGGAGCGGCAATGTGTTCGCGAAGGACACCTCCGTGAGCACCGGTACCACCGACGGAGGCAACGGCCCGATTCTTATTGGTGGCGGCCGCTCCGACGGGACCACGCCGGCAAAAACCGACGCCACAGGGCCCGCCGTGTGCGGCGATGGTTTGCGACAGCGCACGGAGAGCTGCGATGACGGCAATGCTGTATCGGGCGATGGCTGCAGTGCGACATGCATCGTTGAATCGGGCTGGGTGTGTGCCATCGAAGGCGCCAGTTGCGCGGCCGCCAAATGCGGAGATGGATTGCGCATTGGCGACGAGGAATGCGACGACGGCAATGCGACTGCTGGCGACGGTTGCGATGCCAGTTGCAAGCTGCAGGAGGGATTTCAGTGCGTTACGCAAGGCGCGCCATGTACGCCTACGATCTGTGGGAACAGCGTACAAGAAGGCTCCGAACAGTGCGATGACGGCAACCTCAGGCCTTATGATGGCTGCGCGCTAGATTGCCACAAGGAGCCCACATGCATGGCAGGCGCGGGCTGCGCTCCTGTGTGCGGCGACGGACTCAAGTACCCGTCTGAGGCTTGCGACGACGGCAACACGCGCAGCGGTGATGGCTGCAGCACGACATGCACCGAAGAAGCTGGATTTTCGTGCACTGTGCAGACACAAGCCCTCCCAGCCTTTGTGGACTTGCCCATTGTGTACCGTGACTTCAAACGTGGAGATGATGCTGCAAGTCTTGCGGCAGGCGGGCACCCCGATTTTGAAACCTTCGGCGGCGAGGCCACCGGCATGGTGCAACAAATTCTCGACGCGGCCGGAAAACCGCAGATGCAGGCGCCCGCCAACAAGCTCACCAGTTCCGCAGACTTTGCAGAATGGTACCGAGATGGCAGTCGCGCGAAAATCGAGCTCGGCACACTCCGTTTGGGAAAGCAAAGCGACGGGAGCTACGTCTTTGACAGCGCCATCAGCAATCCCGATGGAGCTCCTAACCCAGGGGAACAGTTTTTTCCCCTCACCGGAAAGGGTTGGGCAAGCGCATCCGAGCCTGCCGCAACCCGCGAAACCCAGATCCTCCGCGGCACCACGGCACAGAACTTTCACTTCACGAGCGAGGTCAAGTTTTGGTTCTCGTACGACGCTGCAGCCACGGCCCCCAGGCTTGAGTTCAGTGGCGACGACGACGTGTGGGTCTTTATCAACGGCAAGCTCGCTTTGGACATCGGCGGCGTGCACGGCGTGCTTCGCAAGAGCGTGACCATTCACCCGACGTGTGTCGGTGTACCCAACACCAGCACCGATGTGTGCAAAATTGCGGGCTCCGAGCTAAGCCTAAGCGACAAGAACATTTATGAGATCGCAGTCTTCCAGGCCGAACGTCATATCACAGACTCCAACTACAAGCTGACCCTTCGCGGGTTCGAGCGCGCGAAATCGGTGTGTGCTCCTCGCTGCGGCGACGGCGTGAAAACGCGCACCGAGGCCTGCGACGAAGGCGCGGGCAACGACCCAAGCAACACGCCCGCCTATGGCAAATGCTCGGCCGACTGCCGATCTCGCGGCGGTTACTGCGGCGACGGAACTGTCCAAAGCAGCAACGAAGAATGCGATGGCAACGACGGATGCAACGCCAACTGCACGCTTGGTGGCGGCCCGGCCTGAGGCGCCTCAGATGGCGCGTACGGTGCCGTCTCGCTCGATGCGTATGCGTCCCTCGCGAAGCAACTTGCCGACCGCTCGCTTGAAGGCCTTCTTGCTTAATGCAAAGTGCGCCTCAAGGTGTGCGGGCGGCGATTTGTCGCTCACCTGAAGGGTCTTGTCGGCATGTAGTTTTTGGTAAATGGCCTCGGCGTCGCCATTGATCGCCTCATGCGCGTGCGCTCGGAGCGAGAGCTCCACGTGGCCATCGGCGTGCACATGAGAGATGCGAAATTTGGCTTGCTCGCCGCGGCGAAGGCGATGCGGTTCGTGAGCTGGCACCAGGCCAACTTGCGTCTTGTCCAAAATCACGAACAAGCCCACATCGGGCTCGTTTCTCCACGCCTCACCGCCCACCCACGCATCAAGCTCGTAATTGTGCGGCAAGACGCCCAACATCTCGCGGATGCGCATCGTACCCGCCATGCGTCCGCTCGAATCGATGTAGAGTGCAATCGGATGTTGGTCGCCCGGTTTGAGCTCGCGGGTTTGCTCTTTGAAGGGCACCAGCAATTCTTTCGCGAGCCCCCAATCGGCAAACGCGCCTATCTCGTTCACTTCGGTGATGGTGAGAAATGCCACTTGGTGCAGCTCCAGCTTGGCCTCTCTGATGGTGGCCATGGGTCGGCCCTGAGAGTCCAGATGAATGTACAC